>JASBYO010000076.1 GCA_029983925.1 Flexilinea sp. | reverse complement strand
CTTCCCGAACCCGGTTTTCCGCTCCGGACGGGCCGAAACACTGCGTTAAAGTTTCCAAAGTTTTTTTCATAACGAATTCCTCTTATCGTTTTCTATCGTTCAAAGTTCAAAACCGTTTCATTCATTCGCGTTCGCCGGAAATGAGATCGAGCGAAAAATGGCGCAGCGCGACCGCCAGGAGCCGGTAATATCCTTGCCAATCGGCGATCCGGATCACCATCGCCGCCGTATGCGCATATCGTCCCGGGACGGAAAGGCTCAGCGTCGGAATCCCTTCTTTCGTCAGGTGGATCGGTCCGGCGTCGGTTCCGCCCGGCTGCGGCTGGCGGTACTGATAACGGATGCCGTAGCTGTCGCCGAGATCCGAGAAATAACGAACTAAACGGCGATCGTAAAGCGTCCGTCCGTCCATGACGTAAATCGCCGGGCCTTCGTCAAGCTTAGATTTATACGCGACGTTCTCCGATCCGTCGTACGCCGGCTGATCGTTCGCCGGGGTACAGTCGATCACAAACGCGGCGTCCGGGTTCATTCGGTAAGCGACGGCTTTCGCGCCGCGCAGTCCGACCTCTTCCTGAACCGTAAACGCGGCGATCAGCTCGACGTTTTCAGGCGCGTTCTTGACCAATTCGATCAGCGTCGCCACGCCGATCCGGTTATCGAACGCTTTCCCGAGCAGGCTGATCTCGCCGAGACGCTTAAACTGCGTCGCGAAAACGGCATATTCCCCGACTTCGACTTCCGAAACTTCCGGCGAAACGTCGATCCTTAAACTGTTCAGCGTCAGGATATTTTCCAGCTCGCCGCGCGGAGATAAATGAATCGGGCAGGCGCCGATCACGCCGGGAACGCCGTTCTTCCCGATCCGAACCGCCTTTCCGGCCAGCGCGCGCGGATCGATCCCGCCGACCGTCGCGAAGCGAAAAATCCCGTCGGACTCCTTATGGTTCAGCATGAATCCGACCTCGTCCATATGCGCCGCGATCATGACGCGCGGCGCGTTCTCCGTCTTCGCTTTTTTAACCGCGATCAGGTTCCCCATAACGTCGGTCGTCAGCTCGTCGGCGATACCCGACAACGCTTCGCGAACGATCCGCCGGACCGCGGTCTCGTCTCCTGAAACGCCGCTCGCGTTCGAAAGTTTTTCGAGGAGCTCGATCTGAGCCGCGCCGATTTCCGGCAACGCCATGATTGGATTAAACGTTTTCGCCATCGATTTCATCCTCCCATTTCAAACTTGAGAACAATTCTTCCGATAATCGGGAAATAAATTCGGCCATCAACCTTCCGACACGGCGAACGTCTTTCATCGTAATAACCTCGACCGGCGTATGCATGTACCGCAGCGGGATACTGACGACGCCCGTCATGACCCCGCCCACCGCCGTCTGAATCGCGACAGCGTCCGTACCCGACATGTTCGGCAGCGGGTCCTTTGTAAACGGCATATCGATTTCTTCGCACAAATCGCACAGCCGTTTCGCCAGCGCCGGATGGATATTCGCGCCGAAACCGATCGACGGTCCGCTTCCCAGCGGACGGGTCCGATAGTCGTCGGCGCCGGGTCCGGAAGCGAACGTCACGTCGATCGCGATCGCGATATCGGGGCGGAGATCGTTAATCAGCGTGTCCGAATAGTACGCGACTTCTTCCTGAACCGTACCGACCGCGATTACGTCGAACTCATGGCGCATGCGCCGCAGCTCGCGCAGACAGTGCGTGACCGCCGCGACCGAGGCGCGGTTATCGAGACTGTGTCCGGCGACATGATCCTTTCCCATTTCGACCGGCAGGTTCGCGTACGAGACGACGTCGCCCGGTTGAATCTTTTCCCGGACGCCCGCGGCGCCGAGACCGGTATCGATAACCAGATCGCTCAGCGGAACGGGACGGTCGATAAACGGTTTCGAAGTCAGGTGAGACGCCAACTGCGCGATGACGCCCGGAATCGGGCCGCCCGCGCTATGGACGATAACTTCCTGACCGGGAAGGATACGCGGATCGAAACCGCCGATCGGCGCAAAATAAAGCATCTCGCCGGATATGCGCTCGACGACCATGCCGATCCCGTCCATATGCACCGCCAGGGCAATTTTACGTTTCGGCGCGTCGGGATTCTTCCGCTCCCCCTCTTTGATTCCGTAGAGGTTCCCGAGCGGAGAAAACTCGAAACGATCGACGTATGGCGCCCAAATATCTCGAATCGCGTCCCGCGCCGGCTTTTCATGGCCGGAAACGCCCGCTTCGGAAATCGTCTTTTTAAGCGTTTCTTTTAGATTAAATTTCTCTTCCATAAAATTTCCTTATTAGAACGATACGGTTTCGGCTTCCGACGCTTCAAGTCAAGCTCGAAACCGAAACGAACATCATAATTCCAATCCTAATTATACTCTTTCCGTTCCGCTGCTTCCGCGCTCAAATCTCGCGGCGGATAATCCGCGTCAGCTGATCCCCATCCAACCCGGCGAAACGATAATACGGCGCGCGCAGCTGCTTCGCCAGGGTATTCGCCAATCCTTCGTCAAACGCGTTGGGATCCATGTCGATTACGATCGAACGGAAATTTTCGTTCGCGATCGACTCGGCGATCGCCTTACTTTCGGCGAGCGGATCCGCCTTCCCGATCGAGACGTTGCCCTCGCCGTCGGTCAAGACGACAAGGAGCGCGTTCGAATCGGGATGAAGACGGCGTTCGCGCGTCAATACCTCATGCGCTTTCAACAATCCGGCCGAAAGGGGCGTTTTTCCGCCGACGCGGACTTTCCGAAGCGTCCGCTCCGCCAGCATGACCGACCCGGTCGGCGGCAGCGCGACGCGCGCGCGGTCCTTCTGAAACGTGATCAACGCCACGCGGTCGCGATGCTGATAAGCGTCGGTCAGGAGCGAGAGAATCGCGCCGCGCGTCGCTTTGACCCGCTGCTGAACGGCCATCGACCAGGACAGATCGACGAGGAAGACGAGAAGCGACGACGATTTCTGATAACGGACCTTACGCATCAGGTCGCTCCTGCGCACATAGATTTTTCGGTCGGACGGTCCGCCGCGGCGCTGCGCCTGGTACGGCGCGGCGGCGCGCAGCGTCGCGTCAAGAGCCAGATCATTGACTTCGCTCACTGCCGGACGAGCGTGAAGATAAGTGCCGCGCCGCGTCCGCGAACGGATTTTCGATCGTTTCCCGGAGGAGCGCCGCTGCGTCTTCGGACGGTGGTCCTCTCGGGGAAGATCATTTTTGTCGAATTGAACGAGATCGGTATCCTCCCACCAATTCAGGTCGGTATCATGATGAAAAATCGCGTCGCCGCTATGCGAATACATCGCCGCGCTCGGCGAGATCATCTTCAGATCCCGCGGCGCGCGTGTTAAGTTTTTTTTTCCAGTTCTTCCTCAATTTCGGCGGCGCTTTTAAAGCTTTCCCCTTCGCCGACATGCCCGCTCAGTTCCTCAATCCGAACCTTCAGCTCGTCGGCGGAAATGATCTGCTCGTTGAGCGGCCCTTTTTGCAGCCGGTGCGGCAGCGCTAACTCTGCCGCCAAGGCGATATCCAGCTCGTTAACGCGCTCCCGCCCGTCAAACGCGGCTTGAGCGCGCGCCGTTTTTAGAATGACGAAATCGGCGCGATGACCTTCGACCTGAAGCGACGTCGTCAGCGACGCGATCGAAATCAGGTCCCGAGACGTATAGCGAACCGATTCAAGACGCGTCCGCGCCGCTTCGATTTTCCCGCGCAGCTCGGCCTCGCTCGGCTGGAAGTCGCGTACGAATCGATCCGGATCCGACTCGAAGCCGATCGTCCGCTTCATAATCTCGACGCGTTCGTGCGCGTCGCTGATCCCGACGATATCGACCGATAAGGCGAAACGGTCTAAAAGCTGGGGCCGGAGATCGCCTTCCTCAGGATTCATCGTTCCGACCAGGATAAAACGCGCCGGATGCTCAAACGAGATTCCCTCGCGCTCGACACGGTTAACGCCCATCGCGGCGGCGTCCAAAAGGAGATCGACGACATGATCCTCAAGCAGATTGACCTCGTCGATGTACAGGATCCCGCGGTTAGCTCCGGCTAAAATTCCCGGTTCAAACGACTTCGTCCCGGTCGTAATCGCTTTTTCGATATCGATCGTCCCGACGACGCGGTCTTCGGTCGCCGATACGGGGAGGTTAATAAAAGGCGTCGGCCGGCTGTGGACCGTCATGCTGATCCCGCGCGCTTTCCGCGCGAGGCACTCGCCGCACCAATGGGTTTCGTCTTCCGGGTCGCATCCGAAGCGGCACTCAACGAAAGTATCGACCGTCGGAAGCAGCTGCGCCAGCGCGCGCGCGGCCGTCGATTTCGCCGTTCCGCGTTCGCCGCGGATCAGGACGCCGCCGATACGCGGGTCGATCGCGTTTAATATCAAAGCGCGTTTCATTCGGGCTTGCCCGACGATCGCGGTAAATGGATAAATATAGTTCATGCGGCTAATTATACGTCGCGGCTCGGGGAATATCCGAATTTGAGGACATCCTTAAACGATATCCCGTTCCGGTTTCTTTCGAATCGATTGTCGTTCGCGCGTTTCTAAAGTTATAATTTTGAGCATGAGTCAACAAACACCGGATCCAACGCGGATCCCGTCGTTTCGTCCCGACAACGACGATTTGCCCGGAAAGAAAACGCCGAAACGCGATTGGCTATCGCTTTGGCTGGCGGTTGTCCGCGCCGGGTTGGGGGAACGCTTACTAACCGTCGCATCCGCAGTCGTCACGGTAATTTTGTTTTTCGCCGTCGTCTGGCTGATGAACTCGTTTTTCGTCATGCAATCCGATTCGATCGACGAACGCGGCTATTATGTCGCCGCGACGCCGTACGTCATGGACGCGGTGCTGCCTTACTATGACCCGTCTTTCCCGAAAAACGAAACGCTGCCGCTGAACGCCGGCGTAGCGCGAATTTCTTCCGCCCATACCGATCTCCCGGCAAAACCGCGCTATGAAGTTCGAAGCTACCATGTGATTAAAGGCGATACGGTTATCGGGATCGCGGAAAAATTCAACCTGAAACCGAGTACGATTTTTTGGGGAAATCCGTACACGCTCCACGACGACCCGCACGCGCTGCTCGAAGGAATGGATATTAATATTCTGCCTGTCGACGGCGTTTATACCGAATGGCACGAGGGCGACGGATTGAATACGGTCGCGGAAGTCTACGGCGTCACGCCCGAAGATATTATCGATTTTCCGGCAAACGGACTCAGCCGCGAGACGATCGGCGATTATGCGAACCCGAATATACCGGCCGGGAAATGGCTCGTCGTACCGGGCGGGACCCGTTCGCTCCTGACCTGGTCGGCTCCGTTCGTAACGCGCGAGAACCCGGCCGTGGCGTCGATCTACGGCCCCGGCGCCTGCGCTTCGGTCATGGACGGCCCCGTCGGAAGCGGGACGTTCCTCTGGCCGTCCTCGGAACACTACATTTCAGGATACGATTACAGCGAGGCCAGCAACCACCGCGCCATCGATATCGGCGGAAAAATGGGGAATCCGATTTACGCCGCCGACGCGGGCGTCATCGTTTACGCCGGTTGGAACGACTGGGGTTACGGAAACGTCGTCATGGTTGACCACGGCAACGGATGGCAAACGCTTTACGCTCATTTAGAATCTTATAATGTCCAATGCGGATACTACGTCGGGCCGGGCGATATTATCGGCGCGATGGGTTCAACCGGAAATTCGTCGGGACCGCATCTTCACTATGAGATGCGCTACAACGGCGTTCCGCAGAATCCGCATAACTTCTATTAAGACATTTATCATTATGAACCCGGCGTCCGTCCGGGTTTCGGAAAATCGGAGCAGTACAGACGATGAAA
Organism: Flexilinea sp.; assembly: GCA_029983925.1. Classification (GTDB taxonomy): domain Bacteria; phylum Chloroflexota; class Anaerolineae; order Anaerolineales; family Anaerolineaceae; genus Flexilinea. Next base: position 6,855 of record JASBYO010000076.1, on the reverse strand, counting down.
AATCAAATCAAAACCGCCCCTGAAAAAAGGATCTGGAGCCCGCAGCTGCGTTACATCATGCTCGTGATGCTGGTAATCATTGGGACTTTATTCCTCATATTATTAAAAGACCAGATGACGCTGATTATCGTCGCGCTCAGTATTTCTTTTATCCTGATGCCGTTGATCGGTTTCTTTCAAAAAAGGCTGCGCCTGCCGCGCGCGGTCGCCGTACTGATCGCCTACGTGCTGGGCTTAGCGTTTTTAGCGTTAATCAGCACGTTGATTATCCCGGCGCTGATCGACCGGATTACCGACTTCGTGAATCAGGATTGGCCGGCCGTTTTCGACAGCGTAGACCAATGGCTGGCAGATCTGATCCGGCAGCTTGAAGTCGAGAACCTGCAAATCGGCTCGCAAAAAATCGATCTGACCGTCCCGTTAGTCGAAGTCCGGAACTGGTTCAACTCGCTCGGGTCGTCCAAAATCGATATGAGCGCCGTCCTGAATGAATGGTCGACAATTCTAAGCTCGGCGTTTTCGATCGGGAAAAACGTTTTTTCAACGCTGTTGTCGCTGATTACCGTAACGATGATCTCGATCCATGTCGCGAACGACGGAGAAAAGCTTCAAGGAAAAATCGTCGCGATCTTCAAGCCTCAGTATCATCCCGAAGTCGATGAACTGCTGACCCAGCTGCGCCATGTTTGGACAAAATTTTTCGCCGGCGAGCTGAAATTGATGGCTGTAATCGGGATTATGACGACCGTTTTCTGCTACGCGCTGGGATTAAAATGGGCGCTCCTGCTTGGAATTATCGCCGGATTTTTGGAAATTATTCCTAATATCGGTCCGATTATTTCCGCGATCCCCGCGATCTTCGCCGCCGCCGTTTTCGGTTCGAGCTATTACCCGCTCGATCATTGGCTCGTGATTCTGATCACATTGATCGGCTACGTACTGATCCAACAGTTTGAGAACGCGATTGTCGTCCCGCGGATCATGAGCGACGCAGTCGGCGTTCATCCGGTCATCCTGATTATCGGTATCCTGGTCCTGAGCAGTAAATTCGGCGTTTTGGGCGCGCTGCTGGCTGCGCCGCTGCTGGGAATGGTCAAGGTTTTTTCAGCGTTCGTGCTGGCGAAGCTGCGCGAGGAGGACCCTTATCCGTATTTGTATGCCGGTTCGGGGTCCGAAACGGATATACGTTCCGAAAATTGAACGATCAAGAAAAATCTCCGGGAAAGGGATCACTCCTCCGGAGATTTTTTTACGGGATAACCGTTCGCCGTTTTCGCTTTATAAATCGGGGTGATGAACCAGCCGTCGGTCGCCGCGGCTGACGCGATACAGAATCATGAAGCCGACCATCGCGATCAGGCAGAAGATCCCGCCGTTGATCCATATCGCCTGGGGCGCGACGTACTCGAAAATCAATCCGGCAATCGCCGGTCCGATCGCGTACCCGACCGGATACGCCAAATTATATAGTCCCATGTATCGGGCGCGGGCGTCGATAGGCGCGCGCCGCGCGGTAAACGCCATCATCGTCGGAGACAGGATAATTTCGCCGAACGTCATAACCGCCATACAGATACAATACCATAAGACAGACGGGATCAAAGCATATCCGGCAATCGCGACGCCGTACAATGCGGCGCTGACAATGAGGCCGCGGAACGGATGCTGCCGCGCCGTAAACTGCGTCGCCGTCAGCTGCAGGAAAACGCAAATCAGAGCGTTAACGGTGAAAACGATACTGATCCGGCTTTCCGGGATCGCGTATGTCTCGCGCGCGTATAACGGAAGCAGGTTGAAAACAGTCGACGTCCCGACGGTAATCAAGACCAAAAAACCGACCGACATCATGAAGACATAATCGCGCAGAACATCGACCATGCGCGTCGGATTGGCGGAATGCTGCGGCCGATCCGAATGGGACGCCGGCTTATTAAGGCTTTCTTTAACGAACAGCATAACCAAGATCACGGCCAGAGAAAAAAATCCGGCGGCGAATCCGAAATTAAGCCGATACGAGCGCGTCGCTAAAATCCCGCCGATAATCGGACCGATCGCGATACCGGTGTTATGCGTCATGCGGTTCAGCGCGAACGCGTCCAGCTGGTTATCGCGATCGGTCATATCGACAATCATGGCGTTGCTGCCGACCGAATAAAAGTTATCCAGCGCGCCCCAAGCCGCCAGGAGCAGGATAAACTCCCAGACATGATCCGCCAACGGCATCAACGCATGATAAAGAAAACCGCCGATAACGGAAACGAGCATAATCCCGCGCCGCCCCGATTTATCGGAAAACGACCCGACCGTCAAAGAGGCGAGTATCCCGGTCAGCGCGCGCGTCGACGTAAGCAGCGTAGAAAGATGAAGCGGAAGATCGAGACGCTGGCGGATAAATATATTCAAATACGGCCAGGCCATCGACGAGCCGATCGCGATAATAAAATTCCCGAGAAAAACGAACCAAAGCTGGGGCGGAAAGCGTTTATAAAAAAAATAAACCTTCCTTACCCAATACGGAGCTTTCCCCGGTTTAGCGGGCAGAGCGCCGCCAGAATTGAAGCTCTTCGTGAAGCTCATGCGTGCGATTCCTTTTCGGTCGAAGGTTCGGACGCTTTTCGGCGTCCGCCGTTGTCCGCATCTGACGCTGAATCCGAATCGCGTACAACAGGTTGTGATAGAATTTTACTGTAATTTACGGAGAATTAAGAACCTTTTCTCTTGCGGAGGAATCAGCAATTTATGAAGAAACAACCTGTTTTGGTAACTTCGGCCTGGCCGTACGCGAACGCGCATATCCACGTCGGCAATCTGACCGGATCGCATCTCCCGGCGGATATTTTCGGCCGGACCCACCGTCTGATGGGGTATGACACCGTCATTCTAACCGGAACGGACGCGCACGGAACGCCGATTACGGTACGCGCGGAAAATGAAGGAACAACCGCCGCTGAAGTTTACCAACGGTTCCACCAAAGCTTTTTGGACATGCTCATCAACGTCGGAATTTCTTACGACCTTTTTACCAGTACGCATACCGAAAACCACTTCAAAGTCTCTCAGGACGTTTTCCTCGCGCTTCAGAAAAACGGTTATCTCTATCAGGCGACCGAGAAACAATGGTATTCCGTATCGCAGCAAAAATTCCTTCCCGATCGCTACGTCGAAGGGACCTGCTACATCTGCGGATACGACAACGCGCGCGGCGACCAATGCGACAAATGCGGCAACTTACTCGAACCCGAAAAAATCCTTAACCCGCGCACGAAAACGGACGGGAGCGTCCCCGAGCTGCGTGAAACCGAACATTTCTACCTCGATTTAGGGAAACTTCAGGAGCCGGTCGTCTCCTTCTTAAAATCGCGCGAGGATTACTGGCGCGCGAACGTCGTCCGTCAGTCGCTCGGCTCGATTCAGGCGAAAGAGCTCCACGGACGCGCCATCACGCGCGACCTCGATTGGGGGATTCCGACTCCGATCGAAGGTGAAGAAGGGAAATGCCTGTACGTCTGGTTCGAGGCCGTCATCGGATATCTTTCGGCGACGATCGAATATGCGAAATTAATCGGCGAACCGAACCGCTGGAAAACCTACTGGGAGAATACCGATTGTAAAACATATTACTTTATCGGGAAAGACAATATTCCGTTCCACGCGATTATCTGGCCGGCGCAGCTCATCGGCGCCGGCGCATCGTTCGGAACGTTTTTCGACGGATCCGAAAACGAACCGCTGAACCTGCCTTACGACGTTCCGGCGAACGAATTCATGAATTTAGAAGGTCAGAAGATTTCCGGCTCGCGCAACTGGGCAGTCTACGTCAACGATTTTCTAACCCGCTACGATCCCGACCCGCTCCGCTACTACCTGACCGTTACCATGCCGGAATCCCAGGACTCGGATTGGGATTGGGAAGATTTCCTCAAACGAAACAATAACGAGCTGGTCGCGAACTGGGGAAATTTGGCGAACCGGGTCGTCTCGTTTGCGAACAAGCATTGGGGAGAAGTTCCGACGCCCGGCGCGCCGGACAGCGAGGACCGGAACCTGATCGAAACGATCCGCGCCGGATTCCGCTCGGTCGGCGATGAGCTTCAGGCGGCCCGGTTCCGCTCCGCGGTCGCCGAGATGATGCGGCTGTCGAGCGAAGTCAACCGCTATCTGGACGCAACCTCGCCTTGGACGCTCGTCAAGACCGATAAAGAAGCCGCCGCGACGCGCGTTTATCATGCGCTCCAGGCGATCAATAACCTGAAAATCCTCTTCGCCCCCGTCCTCCCGTTCAGTTCCGAAAAGCTGAATAAGATTCTCGGTTTTACCGACCAACTCTTCGGAAATTCATATATCGAATCGGTTTCCGACGCGCTCGGAGAACGGAACGTGCTTCGTTACGACCCCGACCCGGCGAACGGGAAATGGGAATGGCAAGATTTACCGGCAGCGCAGAAGTTCGGCGAAATCGCGCCGCTCTTCCGAAAACTCGACGCGTCGATTGTCGCCGAAGAACGGGCGCGTTTGGGTTAATAGCGAATCGTCGGCGCGATTCTTTAAGGAAATAATCTGGAGTAAAAAAAATGGCGATTCAACTGTATAACACGCTGACCCGAACCAAGGAGCCGTTAAAGACGCTTGAGCCTAACGTCGTGAAAATGTACGTCTGCGGCCCGACCGTATATGATAAGGCTCATATCGGCCACGCCATGGCGTCGATCGTATTCGACAATATCCGCCGCTACCTGATTTACCGCGGCTATGACGTCCGGTACGCGATGAATTTTACCGACGTCGACGATAAGATTATCCGCCGCGCGAACGAGATGAACGTCGATCCGTTCAAATTAGCCGAAGGGTATATCAACGACTTCAAACGGAATTTAGCCGATCTGAACGTCCTCCCGGCGACTTATAATCCGCGCGCGACCGAAGAAATCGACGGGATTCTCAGCATGATCGCAACGCTCATCGAAAAGGGTTTCGCGTACCCGCTCGACGGCGACGTTTACTACCGCGTCCGCGCGCGCGAAAATTATGGGAAATTATCCGGCCGCCGACTTGACGATATGCGCGCCGGCGTACGCAAGAGCGCCGACGACCGAAAGGAAGACCCGATGGATTTCGCGCTCTGGAAAGGCGCGAAAGAAGGCGAACCGGCCTGGGAAAGTCCTTGGGGCCCCGGACGTCCCGGCTGGCATATCGAATCTTCGGCGATGAATTATCATATTTTCGGCGACTCAATCGATATTCATGGCGGCGGAAACGACCTGATCTTCCCGCACCATGAAAACGAGATCGCTCAAAGCGAAAGCTTCACCGGACGTCCGTTCGCGACTTACTGGATCCATAACGGCATGCTCCAGCTCAAGGACGAAAAAATGTCGAAATCGATCGGGAATATTATTTCGATCGACGAGCTCCTCGAAAACCACAGCGCCGATTCGTTCCGCTACCTGATTTTGAACGCCGGCTACCGAAACCCGGTTATCTTCAGCGGCGAAATCCTCGATCAAGGCGAAAAAGCGCTTGAGCGGCTGCGAAAGGCGCTGAAACCGGCCGTTCTATCCGCGAAAGGCGCGCCGGCCGATACCCTCGCCGCGTTAAAAAATCAGCTCGAAACGACCAGAGATCAGTTTATCGCCTCGATGGACGACGATTTCAATTCCGCCGGCGCGTTGGCGGCGCTTTTCGATCTCGTCCGCTCGCTGAACGCGACGCGCGACGCCGGCGCGGCCGGCGCCGAACTCCGGGAAGCGCAGGCGGTCCTGAAAGAACTGACGTCCGTCCTCGGGCTGACGCTCAAGGAAACCGAAACGAAAGGGAACCAGGCCGCCGATCCGTTTATTCAGCTGCTCGTCGATCTGCGCTTAGCGCTGCGCGCGGAGAAGAATTGGAAATTATCCGATCTCGTCCGCGACCGGCTGAAAGAAAACGGCGTCGTCCTCGAAGATTCGAAAGACGGAACCGCCTGGCGCTGGCAATAACCGGCAGAATCATATAACCCGATGAAGGAATGGATAACCGGACGGAACGCCGTCTATGAAATTTTATCGCTGCGAAGCCGGGAGTTTTTCCGATTTTACGTTTCGCGAAACGCGGAGAAAAAAGGCCGTTTGGCGGAAATTCTCGATTTAGCCGCCAAGCGGAAAATCCCGGCGAATTTTATCGACCGCGGTCAGCTTGACCGAATCGACGAAAATCATCAAGGATTGGCGCTCGAGGTCAGCGGGTTTCACTATTCCGATTGGCAGGATATCGAAACGCGCAGCGAAGCGTCCGGGCGTCCGCTTTTTGTTCTTTTTCTCGACTTGATCCAAAATCCGCAGAATTTCGGGACGCTGATCCGGACCGCCGCCGCGGCGGGAATGCATGGCGTCGTGATTCCGACCGCCCGATCTGCCGGAGTTACGCCCGCGGTCGTTCATGCCTCGGTCGGCGCAACAGAACATATCCCGATCGTACAGATGAATTTATCGCAGGGGATGAAACTGCTGCATGACGCCGGCGGCTGGATCGTCGGGTTGGAAGGCGGAGCCGAAGCGACGGACATCGACCCGAAACGGCTGGGCGGGAAATTGGGGATCGTCGTCGGAAGCGAAGGCGAAGGGCTGCGGCGGCTGACGCGTCAGGATTGCGACGAACTGGTCCGACTGCCGATGATCGGGGAGATCGAGTCGCTGAACGCCGCCGTCGCCGGATCGATCGTGATTTACCTGTCGGTGTTGAATCACGACCGATCCAACAAAAGAGAATAAACCACGCGAGAACTGGTTTAACCGGTGCGATCCCGTATCGCTTTCGCCGCGGCGTAAACCGCGCCGAAGCTCGGATCATGCTCAAATAAATACGCGGCGATCACCTGCA
>JASBYO010000075.1 GCA_029983925.1 Flexilinea sp. | reverse complement strand
GTATTTCAGACCGCGCCGTTCATCATCACTTCCGGAAATTTTTTTGACCGCAGGACGAAAACATGGTTAAATAAACCTGTTAAGATCAGCTTATACGCGATTTAACGGAAAAGAGTACTCCTGAAGAGCGCGATCAGCGACCCGGGTTTGGTGCGAGCCGGGCGGGCGGCAGGACGAAAATCGTTTCCCAGCGACGAACCGAACGCGTTTAGCGCGAGTAGGGGCTACGTTTTATCCTCGTTATCGGATTTCGAGCGTCCGCGGATTATTTTTCTAACTGCGGGAAGAAGGGTGGTACCGCGCGGAATAATTCCCGTCCCTGAGGGGACGGATTTTTATTGTTAAATCAGGGAGGTTGCCGAATGTTCAAACCTGTTTCACCGAAGTTCAACGTGAACGAAATGGAAGAAGGGATCTTAAAGTTCTGGCGGGACGAAAATATTTTTAAACGCTCGACCGCCAACCGCGAAGGCGGACGGGAATACGTTTTTTACGAAGGCCCGCCGACGGCGAACGGGAAACCGGGCGTCCATCACGTCATTTCACGATCGGTTAAAGACGTTATCCTGCGCTATCGGACGATGCAGGGCTGCCATATCAGCCGCCGAGGGGGATGGGATACGCATGGGCTTCCGGTTGAGATCGAAGTTGAAAAGAAACTCGGTTTCACGAATAAGCAGCAGATTGAAGATTACGGGATTGATAAATTCAACGCGCTCTGCAAAGAATCGGCTTTTACCTATATTCAGGATTGGGCGCGATTGACGGAACGGATCGGTTACTGGGTCGATCTGGACGCCGCTTACGTGACGTACAAAGACGAGTATATCGAATCCGAATGGGCGATTCTGAAAGATTTCTTTGATCGCGGACTGTTATATCAGGGTTTCAAGGTCGTTCCTTATTGTCCGCGCTGCGGGACGCCCTTAGCGGATCACGAGGTCGCGCAGGGGTATAAAGATACGGACGATCCGTCGATCTTTATCCGCTTCCGGCTCGCCGACGAGCCGGATACGTCGCTGCTGGTATGGACGACGACGCCTTGGACGCTGACGGCGAACGTCGCGGTTGCCGCCCATCCGGACGTCGATTACGTCAAGATCGAACGCAAAGTCCATCGTCATGACGAATCCGGCGGTTGTCATGACTGTACGGAAAAGCTGATCGTGGCCGAAGCGCTGCTTGAAAAAGTCTTCGGCGACGAGGAAGTCAGGATCGTCGACCGTTTCAAGGGGACGGCGCTTTACGGGAAAAATTACGTTCCGCTTTTCGATTTTGTCAAGACGGAAAAACCGGCTCACCACGTCATTCGCGGCGACTATGTCACGACTGAAGACGGTACCGGCTTGGTTCATATCGCGCCGGCGTTCGGCGCGGAAGATATGGACGTCGCCAGGGAGAACGATATCCCGCTTATCCAAACGGTCGGAGCGGACGGCGCGTTTATCCCTGAAGTTACGCCATGGGCGGGCGTTTTCGTCAAGAAGGCCGATCCCGCGATTATCAGGGAGCTTGACGCGCGCGGAATTCTCTTCCGGCAGGGAAAGATCCGCCACTCGTACCCGTTCTGTTGGCGATGCGATACGCCGCTTCTGTATTACGCCCGACCGACCTGGTATATCCGAACGAGCCAGTTCAAGGACCGCCTCGTCGAACTCAACGAAGAGATCAACTGGTATCCGGGGCATATTAAACACGGCCGTTTCGGAAACTGGCTCGAGAATAATATCGACTGGGCGTTGGGGCGGAATCGTTACTGGGGAACGCCGCTGCCGATTTGGAAATGCGACGCGTGCGGCCATGCCGACTGTATCGGATCGCGCGAAGAGCTGAGCCGAAAATCGGGAAAAGATTGCTGCGGGCTGGAGCTGCATCGTCCGTACGTAGATCAGATCGCGCTTCCGTGTCCGAAATGCGGCGGCGAGATGCGGCGCGTTCCTGAGCTGATCGACGTTTGGTTCGATTCGGGCGCGATGCCGTACGCCCAATGGGGATATCCGCAGTCGAACCGGCAGGAATTTGAGGATCAGTTCCCGGCCGATTATATTTGCGAAGCGATTGACCAGACGCGCGGCTGGTTCTACTCGCTGCACGCGATCGGAACGCTGTATAAAAACAGCAATGTCTTCAAGAACGTGATCTGTTTGGGCCTGATTCTGGATGAAAAAGGTCAGAAGATGTCGAAGCGTCTGGGAAATATCGTCAATCCATGGGACGTGATCGCCGCGAACGGTGTCGACGCGATCCGTTGGTATTTATTTACTTCGAGTCCGATGGGTCAGGAACGGCGTTTCTCTTCGAATTTAGTGAATGAAGTCCTGCGGACGTTTACGCTCCAGCTCTGGAATACGTATTCGTTTTTCGTTTTATACGCAAATCTGGACGGCTGGAAACCGGATCGGAACGTTCCGTTCGTTCCGTCCGAGCTGGACCGCTGGCTCTTATCGTCGCTGAACGCGCTCGTCCGCGATATTACCGACGCTTATGAAAATTACGACGTAAACGCCGCGACGCGTCCGATTTCGGCGTTTGTCGAGACGCTTTCGAACTGGTATTTGCGCCGTTCGCGCCGCCGTTTCTGGAAAGGCGAAACCGACGCGGATAAAAACGCGGCGTATACGACGTTGTATACGGCGTTGGTAACGCTGGCGAAACTGATCGCGCCGGCGATGCCGTTTATTGCCGACGAGATGTACCGGAATTTGGTCTGTTCGATTGACGCGGACGCGGTCCCCTCGGTTCATATGGCGGATTGGCCGGCGGTCGAAGCCGATCGGATCGACGAGACGCTGAACGCGGAAATGAAGTTGGCGATCGATTTGGCGTCGCTGGGCCATTCGGCGCGGAACAAAGCGAATATCAAGGTCCGTCAGCCGTTGGCGGAATGCGCTTTCTCGGTCGGACGGGGCGAAATGCGTCAGACGGTTGAAAAATACGCCGACGTTCTGGCGGAAGAACTGAACGTTAAGACGGTGCGTCTGCTGGATGCGGCGTCGGAAGCGATGACGTTTACGCTCGCTCCGCTCCCGAAGCAGCTGGGCCAAAAATACGGCAAGCGTTTCCCGGCAATCCGCGCCGAAATCTTGAAGCTTGATCCGATGAGCGCCGGACGCGCCCTTTTAGGCGGCAAGCCGGTTGCGGTAACGCTCGAAGGCGAGACGATTGAAATTCAGCCGGACGAAGTTGACGTTCGCGCTAACGCGCATGAAGGATTTGTCGTCGCTTCGGAAGGATCGAATATCGCGGCGCTGGTTACGGCGCTGACGCCTGCGTTGATCCGCGAAGGCCTGGCGCGCGAGTTTATCCGCCGGGTTCAGGACCTGCGGAAGGCGTCGGATTTTGAAGTCTCGGACCGGATCGCGATCCGCTATGAAGCGTCGGCCGAATTGGCGGAAGCGATTCGGGAAAACGCGGCGTATATCGCGGCGGAGACGCTGGCGGCTTCGATCGAAAACGGCGCGCTGCCCGACGGCTGGGTATCGGCCGAAGACGGGTTCGACGGAGAGACGGTAAAAATCGCGCTTCAGGTCATGAACGGATAAGACGCGGGCAAATACGGGAAAATTGCGACGGGGCTCTCAGGATCGGGAGTCCCGTTTTTTTTGCAGCGACCCTGCGGGGAATACAGGAAAATCATCGAATTTCCGAGATTCAGATCGATAAATAAGAATTTATCAAAGAACCGAAAAACGCGGTATTCTTGCGCGGTCTGACTGAGGAAGCTGCCGGCAAAATTCGTGCGAAAAGTATGGGGAAAGAAATCAAACAGTCCAATACAATCATAAGCAAAGATAAGGAGAACGTCGAATGAATATATATTTTGGAGATGTCCCATTGTGTTATACGAATTCCCTCGCTATGGCGCTCGATTCATACGGATTCCATTTTTCTCCTGCATATCTGGAAGCGTTGATGGTTATGGGAAACGGCGCAAGTTTTGCAGACAACGACGAAAAGCATCCGTTAGTCTATTTTGACAATGGAATGCCGGACGTATCGATCAGTAATTGTTTACGTATTCTTGGTTTTCAGCATGAGGATTTCTTCATTAAAGAATCGGACGGTTTCAGCTTTGACGATATTCAAGGGAAACTTCAGCGCTTTTTGAGAAACGGTTCCATTGTAATAGGGCCGTTAGATATGAGATATTTGACTTACAATCCAAACTGCGCTTATCTGAGAGGGGTCGATCATTTTGTCTGCGTTTCCGGTTTCTATGCGGGGCAGGTTTATCTTCATGATCCGGCGGGATATCCTTGTATGAAAATGAAGTTCGGGGATTTTGCGAAAGCGTGGATGGCGGAGGATATCGCGTATAAAAGGGGAGCTTTTTCCATGTGGGGAAATTTTACGCGCAAACGAGAACCCGGGGCAAAAGAAATCTATCGTGAAATTTCCGTGATAATGAAAAAACGGTATGAACAGGGCGATACGAATGTCATAGAGCAATATGCGAATTTGATAAGAGAAAACGGATTAAACCGGCAGCAGGAAGAGCTCCATCAGTTCTTCAGTTTTCGCCTTGCCGCTGTGAGGAATATTTATTTAGGCCGTTTCCTTAAAGAACATGACCGCAAAAAAGCAGAACTGAAAGAGCAAATAGCCGATCTTTTCGGACAAGCGCATTTGGACAGCATGAAAGCCGATTATAAAGGGTTATCCGATACGCTAATCAAAATTTCAGAACTTGATAAGCAATTCAAAGAACTATGTATTCAATATAAAGGCGAATGACCCTCTGGAAAAACGATAAAGGCCCCGTCGGGAGAATCCGGGGAATTAAAGTTGGGAAAAGCAATTTCTTTACGCGGAAGCCGCTGATAATCCTGAAAGCCGAAAGAAAGCGCGACCGAAGTTTGAAGCTCGCTTCCCGTCATTAACTGACCGGAAAATGTACGGTTTGGATTACGAATTAATGCGATTCGCCATGAACCGTTGGTTGTGTTTTCAACTTATCCATTTTATTCATTGAAAATAACCCTTCCAAATACTATTTTGAGACAGTCACACGATTTCGGTTCCGCGCCGGAGCGATAAAAAAATCCGACCGGATCCGGTCGGACGCGGGGCGCGGTTCGCTCCTTATCGAGATGAAGTTGGGATACCTGGATTCGAACCAAGATCCACGGATTCAAAGTCCGGTGTGCTGCCATTGCACCATATCCCAAGGCCGTCGTTTTAAGACACGAAAATTCTACCATGAATTCGCGTAAAAACGCAAAAAGCGCGGCGAATCCGATCGTTCGCGCCGCCTTATCCAAATCAAACGCGCGATCGGGTATAATTTTTTTATGACGCAAGCTGAGTACCGCGTTGAAACGCGTTTCCCGATCTGTTTGTTTACGTTGCCGCTTGACGGTTTGACCGATTTCTGGCTCGATTGGCGTCCGTTCGACGCGGGGCCGGGCGTCTTTTTTATTCCCGCCGATCAGGCGTTAGGCGTCCGCGTTCAGGCGATCGACGACGACGATTTCCTCTCGCTGGCGCGGGAGCTCGAGCCGGTATGCGCCTTACGTTATCTGTATCTGGCTGAAAATCGCAGGCTGACGAACCGCGGGCTGCGCGCGCTTTCGGCGCTGCCGCAGCTGCGTTACTTGAATATCAGTTCCTGCGACGTCACCGGCGAAGGGCTGCAGTTCCTTCCGGATCTGGTCAACTTGGAGACGCTCGATTTAAGCTATTGCAACCGGGTCTCGGGCGCGGGCGGTAAGTACGTTCAGAGGCTTCCAAAGCTTAAAACGCTTTTCGTTCAGGGGACGACGAAACTGAATACGGCCGACCTGAAACGATTATCCCGGCGCGGCCTTGAGATTAAAACGGGGAAAATTTAACCCGGCGCAGCGTTATCCGTTATTCACCAAGATTCGATCCATTCGCACGCCGACTTCTTCGATATAATTTATTCATATGAGATTGCGATCATGACGGATGATAGGAGACCTGAAGCGCTCGATCCGAAGCGAAAATCGGACCCGACCGAACGGTCCAAACGGGGAACGGTCCGAAAAGACGCTTTCCTGACTGTGATCGTGGACATGGTGACTTCGATCGGCCGGGCGGACGTTCCGCAAGCCGCGGCGGCGATCTCTTATTATTCGCTTTTTTCTCTTTTCCCCTTGCTCTTATTCCTCGTCGTTTTTTTCTCTTATTTCGTCGACGTAGCCGCGGTTCAAAATTTTTTTTACGGTCTTTTCGAGACGTTCGGACCGGGGATCCATACGATTATCGTCGAGAATATTCAAGGAATTTTCGAGAACCGCGCTTCGACCTCGATTACGGCCGCTTTGACGTTCCTCTGGTCCGGGTCGGGGGCTTTTTCATCAATTATCAAGAACGTTCATAACGCCTGGCCCGAGTCGCGCGGGCGCGGCGTCTTGATCAACCGCGCGCTGGCGATTTTCGGGATTCTTTTTACCGGTTTGATTTTAGGGGCGATTCTGATCGTTTCGCTGTTGGACGATTTATTTGATTGGGAGCGGATGATCCCGATTTTGCGCTACGACGCAATTCGCTGGCTTTTCGGTTTTCTGTTCCGTTATATGCTGCCGCTGCTGCTGTTTTATCTGATTTTGTATATGTTCTACCGTTTTATCCCGGCGACGGCGGTCGATCGGGAGGCGGCGCGGATAAGCTCGCTGTCGGCGATCGGGATCATGACGATCTTCACGCGTATTTTTTCCGCGTTCCTGATCAGCCCGTTCAACAAGTACGACGCGGTTTACGGCTCGGTAACGGTGATTATTCTATTGTTGTTGTTTATTTTCGTGGCCGCGTTTATTATTTTGTGCGGGGCGCATCTCTGCGCGGCAATTACGCATTACCGGCGCAAGCGCGAGGCGGCGAATCCGCGCAAACCGGATCCGTCCGTCGGTTCCGCTAAAAAAGAAAACGGGAAATCCCGCCCGAGCCGGCTGCGCTCCTGGCTCCGCGGTCGGCGGCGCAGCGGAAACGATTTCGAGAAGCGTTGGATCGGACGGATCGACGCGTTTCGGACGAGCGACGCATGGATCAAGTTTTCAACCGCGGTCAAAAATATTTTTTCAAGTTTATTCCGTTGGAAATAGGGAGGATCGGAATGAGTCAAGACGAACGAACATCGGTTTGGGACGACGAAGACGAGCTGCGCCGCATGATTTTAGAAGCCGAGGATAACGAGATCTGGCGGATCGAGGAATCGGACGGCGACGGCGAAGACGCGCAAGCGCCGCATTCAGACTTATTAAAACTGCGGATGAAACTGGATTCGGGCGCGGCAGCCGCGGACGGATCCGGCGAGGACAAATAATCTATTATGCTTAGATCAGGAGATTTTTAAAAACGATGGGAACGAAAATTATCGGTCGGGAAAAAAAGTACGGGGCGCATGTCTTCGACGTTTACGCGTTAAAAGTAGAGCTTCCAAACGGAAAGGTCAGAAGTTACGATCTGGTGACGCATGTTCCGGCGGTCGTCATCGTTCCGGTCACGGACGACGGCCGGATTCTGTTCGTCGAACAGTTCCGCATGGGCGCGGGAGCGACGCTGTTGGAACTTCCGGCGGGCGTATTGAACGGCGATGCGGGTTCGGAGGATGCGCTCGAAGGCGCGAGACGCGAATGCCGCGAAGAAACGGGCTATGACGCGGATTCGATCGAACGGATCGGCGGCTTTTATATGACGCCGGGGTATTGCACGGAGTATATTCATGTCTTCTTGGCGCGCGGTTTGAAGAAAAGTCCGCTGCCGCAGGATGAGGACGAGTTTTTAAAGACGATTGCGCTGCCGATCGACGAGGCGTATCGCCGGGCCGAATCCGGCGAAATGGAGGACGTCAAGACGATCGCCGCCCTGATGTTTGCGCAGCGTAAAATCCGGGACGGAAAGTGAGCCGGGCGTCGGTCTGTTTCAAATTCGCGCCCTTGAAGATCTTCCAAAAAAAACGTAACCATGTAAAATTGGATAATCGAATTTTATAAGTTCGGAGGGGTTATTTTGGAACATATCGATTGGTTATTATCGCTTTCGCCTGAAGTCAATTGGTTTTTGCGCGTTTGTTTGTCGGCGTTTTGCGGCGGATTGATCGGGTTTGAACGCGACCGCCGTTATAAAGAGGCCGGCGTCCGGACCCATACGCTGGTTTGTCTGACCGGAGCGCTCGTCATGGTCACCTCAAAATACGGGTTCACGGATTTAGCGGGGATACCGGGGTATCAGGTTGATCCGTCGAAATTGGCTTCCGGCGTTATTACGGGTATCGGTTTCCTCGGCGCGGGGCTGATTTTTGTCCGCAACCAGTCTATCAGCGGATTGACGACGGCGGCGGGGATTTGGGCGACGGCCGGGATCGGGATGGCGGTCGGATCAGGTTTGATCTGGGTCGGCATCTTATCGACCGTCCTCGTGCTCACAATCCAGCTGTGCGGACGGCGCTTCGGGTCGCTGTTCGGGATCAAGGAACTGGAAACGATCAACCTGCGCGTCAAGGACGAAGAAAACGCGATCGATGAGATTGAAAAAATCCTGAACACGCATAATCTGCGGATCGTCCGTTTTGAGATTCAGCGTTTGAAGCGCGGCGTGGCGATCGACGTCGTTTTATTCGTCGCGCATACCGGCCGGGTCAATGCCGACGACTTGTACCGCGAATTAGCGGCTTGCGATCTGATTATGACGGTTCGTCAATAGCCGGTTCGGCGCTTTCGTAATAGGCGGGCTTCCGCCGCGCCGCGCTGACGATCGCGATGATAATAAAGATAAGCCCTCCGGAAAGACTTATCACGGTTCCCAGCCAAAGCAGCGGCGGTTCAAACGTCAGGCGCAGGACGTCGCCGCGGCCGGCGGGGATCGGGACGGCGAGGAATCCCTCGACGGCGATCGGCTCGATCGCGGCGTTGCCCAGCGTGACGTTCCAGCCGCGGTCGAACGGAATTGTCGTCATCAGCGTCCGCGCCGTATCCGCCGCTTCGAGCTGAATCGTAAAAGAACGGCGTCCGTCGAAGGTAAATTTTGGCGCCGATTCGCGGACCGTTTCGCTTAGCTCGGAAAGGGCGGTTTGGTTAAGCCGATAAATTTGAACATCGTCGATATATTCGGCGGTGTTTTTAATATGGAAGTCGATCGTCAGCGTTTCGTTCGCTTCCGCGCTGACGGCGCTCAGGAACGGCGTAACCGACTCCAGCGCGCTGTATTTCGGCTCGCCGTTAATCTCGACGTCATAATTCAGGCTGATATTCGGCAGGCAGATCAGGTAAATCCCCTCCTGTCGCAGCCGGATCGCGTAACTCATTTCCGCTTCCGCTTCCGAATCGATTTTCAGCCAACGTTCTCCGTTCGGATCGGACGCGTCGCGGCTTAGGTTCGCCGCTTTTCCGGACGGAACCGAGACGGCTTCGTAGAGTTCGCCGGCTTCAGCGTCGATTGCCTGGGCGAACGACTGATGATAGCGAATCGGGCCGTCCGCGTTCGCGATTGGGAAGGACGACGGATCGCCGATCCAGAATACGAGCGGGAACGCGTCGCGGTTCTCGCCGACGGTCGTTGAAACGGGCGCGTAAATTTTTTGGTTCCGATCGCCCAAGAGATAGCGAATTCCGAGCAGGCTGTCGGCGAAAGGATTTTCCCCGCGATATAAGCACCAAGTCGCGTAACAATCGTAGCCGAGGTTTTTTAAGAGAGCTGTCTGAGCGACGGATGAGACGGAGCTGAATTGGCCGATTCCAGGAATTCCGAGCCCCATACCGTCGTTGTAGGTCCGAACGGAATCGGTTTCAATCCGGTAAAATTCGCCGTTTTTCGGATGGCGTTCGATTAAATCAAGGTCATAACGGTCGCGGAATCGTTTGTAATCGCCGCGGATCGTATATTGCGCTTGATAGCGCGATAAGGTGCTGAACGCGTTGAATCCCAGATCGGCGATTACGATCAGCGCCAGGGCGAATTTCAGGAAACCGCGATTGGGAGCCGTCCGGATCGCCGAAACGCAGGCGCCGATCAGCAAGATCAGCGTCAGGTTCCGATAGAAAAATTCGGCGCCGACGCGTTCCGGCGCGAGTTTCATCATGATGACGAGGTATCCGATCAGGCCTGCCGCCCAAAACGTTATTCCTGACGCCGTGTTGTCCGCCGCGCCGTTTCGCGCCGTGATTCCGACGGCGGCGAGCCAGATCAGCGCGAACGGAAAGACGAAAGCGTAACGGAACGGGAACCAGGACGGATGATCGAAGGCGTGCCAGATAAAATTCAGCGGCGCCAGATGAAAAGCGAGGATCAGGAATAAAAGTATGAACCCGCCGATCGCTTTCCGTTTGGCGGAGATCGATCGGGAACTGAAAAAGACGGCGGCCGTCAGGAGCGGCAGCAGTCCCGCATACAGGAACGGCAGGCTGTCTTTATAGCCGTCGAACGCGCCGTTAAAGGCTTTCCAGGGCAGATCGATGAGTTCGAAAAGAACGCCGAAACCGGGCGCGCTCTGACCGAAGAGTCCCATGTTGTTGGCGAGAACGTAAGCGGTCGGTAAGATCAGCGCCATATTCATCGCGGCGGCGATCAGGACGGCGAAAACGAATTTCAGGCACAGGCGGAACGCCGATCGGCGGAGACGCTCCGCTTCCGGGCGGGCGATCAGCCGCGCGGCGAAATAAATCGCGGAAAACAACCCCGCCATATAACCGATATAAAATCCGGATAGAAAGAGGAGCGCGTAAGCCAGGATCAGCCGCGCAATCCGGTCCTGAGCGACGAGGCGATCGATCGCGGCGGTTACAAGCGGAAGGAAGATCATCCCGTCGAGCCAAATCAGCGAGAAGGAATAGCCGACCGCGTACGCCGAAAGCGCGTAACAGATTCCGAACAAGAACGCCCAAAAATCATGCAGCATCCCGTTCCGGCAGCGGCGCAGCAGGAAAAAAGTCATCGTAAACGCGGCGGCGGCGATTTTCAAAATCGTCAGGAGCGTAATCCCGTCGAGGAAATACGCTTCCGGAATCGCGGCGAGGATCAGGTTAAACGGCGACGAACAATAAAAAACGTACATCGCCAGCGTATTCATGCCGATTCCGGCGTGGAACGAATAAAACGGATCGGCTTTCCCGAGAAAAACGAGGCGCAGCTCCGAGAAGAATTCGGCGTAAATCGAATCCAAATCGCTCATCAGAAGCGTCAGGTTCCCGAACGGAAAGACGCCGATTTTCGCGAAAAGCGCGGCCATGATCAGCGCGCTGACGAAAGCGGACGCGAACGCTATCCGGTTCGCGGGTTTTGAAGACGAAAAGTTTGACGGTTCCATGGCGCGATCCTTTCTTTATGAATCATACCGCGGGGACTAAGCCTGTCCCTCGAAAGGCCGGGCGTTGAAAAATCATTCGCGACTAATTTCCGACGATAACGGGATTCGCGCCGGCGAGTTCGAGCGCGGTAAAAATACCCGCCAGACCGACATCGAACGCGTAATCGACGTTGATTTTCTCATATGTGTCGCAGGGCAGATGCCAACAGTCGGTTCGATCCATTCCGACGCATCCGCCGCCCCAAAGCGTCGAATCGGTCAGGAAGTTTTCCATCAGCGTCACCGCAGGGATACCGCTTTCCCAGAACGGCCGGTGGTCAGCTTTATCATAGGCGTTCGTCGTCAGGACGTCATACGTCAAATTCAAATCATAGCGGTCGATGACGTCGATAATCAAGTTTGCGAGTCCGAGCGAACCGTCCAGCTTCCCGACGTACATTTCGAAACAGCGGTCGCCGTCCCGGTCGGTCCCGTACATGTCGAGATTGATAACGCCGATGATATTGTCGTCTTTGTGCTGTCTGACGTAACCGGCGGCCCCTTCCTGGAAGTTTTCTTCGCCGCTGAAAAAGATGATTTTCAGCGTGCGTTCGAACTGCATTTTCGGCAGCAAAGGCAGCAGTTCGAATAAAGACGCGACGCCGGTTCCGTTATCGTTCGCGCCGGGGGCTGCTTCGAACGAATCTCCCATGAAGACGACGACGGAGTCGTAGTGCGCCGAGAGGATAACCTGCTCGTCGGGGAGCGATTTCCCCGGGAATGTCAGCACGATATTCTGCCAGGTGTTCGCGCCCATGCCGTCGATATATTGGAACGGTTCGATCGCGATATTTTCCGCGGGGATCCATTGGCGGATCCGCTCAAGCATGTATTCGAATCCCTTGGCGTTTTCTTTCCCGCCGAACATGGCGTAACTGTAGCGCGTCATAATCCGCGTCGGTTTTCCTTCGATCGTGACTTCTACGTCGCCGGAAATTTCGCGAATCCATTGTATATAGCGTTCTTTATCGGCGTTGGCGCGGAAATAGTCGATCGCGGCGACGGTTTCCGGCGTAGGCGTCGGTTGAACGGCCGGCGAGGCGGTTTGCGCCGGCGCGGCGACGGTCGGGAGGCTTTCCTCGGCTGCGGACGTCGCCGTCGGAGAATAAGCGGCCGGGGCCGCGCTCGGCGTCGTAATCAGGAAGGGGAGCGCGATCAGGACGGTCCCGGCGACGGCGACCGCGGCGATCAGGATCGCCAGGCGCGGATCGGAAGGCTTTTGAACGGGTTTCATGAGGGATATTATAGTTGGGATTAATGTGTTATGATGAAAAAGGTCAACAAATAAAAACGGTGTTAAAACGAGCTTTCCGGATTAGAAAGAAGAAGTTTTATGCTATTGCAGAGGGATCAACTTAGCCGCATTAAAATTTCCGGATATAAGTCCATTCGGGAATGCGACGTTGAATTAAAAAAGATTAACGTTCTGATCGGCGCGAACGGATCGGGAAAATCCAACTTTATTTCGGCTTTTTCGTTTCTTCAAA
>JASBYO010000074.1 GCA_029983925.1 Flexilinea sp. | reverse complement strand
GATCGATTCGCGCAGGATATCGAAAGCGGCGGTCGCCAGCAGCTCTTTCGGCTGATCGATCGTTGTCAGTTGGATATTCGGCAGCCGCGCCAGGCTGATATTGTCGAACCCGAGCAGCGATACGTCGTTCGGGATCCGGACGCCCGCTTCCCCCGCCGCCTGCATGACGCCGAGCGCGATTGTATCGGTCGCGGCGAAAATCGCGCTGTAAGGGATCTTTCCGCTGAAAAGTTCTTTCCCCAGCCGATAACCGGAGTCAATAGACGAGTTGCCGGAAGGGTTTTCCATGACCCGTACCGGCAGTCTCAGCGACTCGGCGGCTTTCCTGAATCCTTCGAAACGGCGGATGTGCGCCGAGCTGCATTTGCGCATACCGAGGTACAGAATATCGCGGTGGCCTAAGCCGTACAGATATTCGCATCCTAAAATCCCGCCGCGGATGTTGTCGGTATTGACGAAGTTTCCGCTGAACGTGCCCGGATTTTCGCCGATATACGTCGTCGGAACCTGTCGCCCGTATTTTTCCGCCCAGCGGCAGGCAGCGTCGCGCGTCGAAGCGACGATGATTCCGTCGACGCGCCGTCCGATCAGGAAATCGAAAAGCGATTCATAGGAATCGTCCTCATAAAGACTGTTGCAGAGCATCGTCATATAGCCGTGGGAACGCGAATAATTTTCGAGATGGAAAACGATTTCGGCGTAAAAGGGATTCATGACGCTGGGGATAATGATTCCGATCGAATGAGTGCGTTTTTTTACCATGCTGCGGGCGACCGAGTTGACGCGGTAGCCGTTCTCCCGGCAAAGATCCAGAATTTCGGCGCGTACTTTTTCGCTGACGCCTTTGCCGCCGTTGATTGCCCGCGATACGGTCGAGACCGACACGTTTGCCAGTAAAGCTATATCTTTAATCGTAATTTCGCTCATTGTTCTTTGCTCCCAAACGAAAACGTTTGCGGGCGAAAATCGTTCTGCTCCGTTGTTTTTATTGTACCGCCGGAAGGAAAGGCGGCGGATACAGGATTTGACGCGCCGGTTAAATACAGGATAAAAATAATATTGACAAGGTTACAAGCGCGATGATACCCTTGAATAACAAAAAAATCAACTAAAACGTTTGCGTTAAAACGGAAGGCGCCATGGATCATCCGACCAACGACTTGTACCAGCGGGCGAGCGCGATCGCCAAATTAATTCCCGGACTTCCTCATGTCGACGCGCTGCGGAAAATACCCGAAATGTTTACGCCGTATGTGACGAACGCTTTTGATTCCCCGCGCACGCTTGACGGGCCGATTAAGGCGGCGGTCTTTAATATTGAGCGCGGATTCCGGTTGGAAGAGCTGCTGATTTACCTGACGCGCCATCCGGGCTTAAAGGATATCGATATTCTTCTGGCGAATGAGTTGGATTGGGGGATGAAGCGGACGAATAACCGAAATATCACGGCGGAAATCGCGTCCGTTTTGAAAATGAATTGCGTTTTCGGGTTGGAGTTCGTTTCGCTGAGCGCCGACGCCGGAAATAGTCTCGGCCTGCATGGCAACGCCGTTTTTTCGAAAACGCGCCTGACGGACTGCAAAGTGATTCATTTGCCGATTGTCTACGAATGGTTCGACAGCGACCAGCCGCGATTAGGTTCCCGGAACGCGGTTTTTGCGAAAACGAAAATTAACGGGCGAGAAATCGGCCTGATCAGCGCGCATCTCGAAAATCGGACCGATCCGCGCGGACGGCTGCTTCAGTTTGAGTTCCTTCATCAGGAGGCGCTCGCTTATTTCGGCGATCTGCCGCTGATTATGGGCGGGGATATGAATACCAACTGCGTCAACGGAGCGAACGACTTGGAGATGGTCGCGCTGGCGGCTTCGCGCGCGGATCAGCTCGCGAAAATGAGCAGCGTGGACGCGATCGAGCCGCTAATGGCGTTCGCCGAGCGGAACGGCTGGAACTACCGCGGCGCGAATCTCCTGAATAAATCGACCCGTCGGAAGGATATGAAAGGCTATCCGGATATTAACCTCAATCTGGATTGGTTTTTTACGCGCGGGTTGAATTGCGTCAATCCGGCTGTCGTCACGGCCGTCTTCAATTCGGATGAAATTCCCGACGGCGCGGCGTATCGTCACTTTAACGGCGTCGAAATTTCGGATCATGACGCGATTACGGTTGAAGCCCGTTTCGCTGAACGTTGACGGACGGGACTCCTGAAAACGACGGGCGGAAACGGACTGTCCGCGAAGCTTAAAAATGACTGAGCCGGAAACGGTATTGATTGGATTGGATAAAAGGAGGTACTTTTGATAAGAGCAGTTATCTTTGACATGGGCGGCACGCTGGAAGACGTGTATTGGACGGAGGAGACGCGGCTGAATAACGGTCGGGCTGTTTTGGATTACCTCTCTCGTCATGGGCTTCCGATCGACGCTGATCCGGCGGAATTCGCGGTCGCGATCCATAGCGCTAACCTCGCGTATAAAGAATTCAGCGATCAGCATACGCTTGAACTGGATCCGTTCTCGATCTGGGATCAGTACCGGCTGCGCGATTATCCGGTCGACCGCGCAAAATTGAAAGCGGTCTCCGAACGCTTATCGCATATTTGGGAAACGACGTTTTACAATCGGTCGCTTCGTCCCGACGCGGACGAAACGTTGGCGCGGTTAAAAGCGCGCGGGTATCGGCTCGGCGTTATCAGCAACACGCCGTCGCTCGTTCAGGTCCATTATTCGTTGCGAGCGTACGGAATTATCGATTACTTTTCGTATATCGGCCTTTCCAGTCTGCATGGCTATAAAAAGCCGAATCCGCTGCTGTTTGAAATCGCCGCCGCTGATATGGGCGTTAAGCCGGAAGAATGCGCTTACGTGGGCGATACGGTTTCGCGGGACGTTGTCGGGCCGCGCCGCGCCGGTTACGGATTGACGTTTCGGATTAATTCGGCGCTGACGAAGAACGCGGATCGAAAGCTTTCCGCGAACGCGGAAGAAGCCGACTACCCGATTCGGTCCCTGATCGAAATTGACGGAATTTTAGCGAATCTCGAGAAAGGTTAGGGCCCTCAATTATGAAGAATCCGCGCTATTCGAAAGCGCGACGGATCAAAAATATCCTGGTCGATATTTTTACCAATCCGTTTAATATCATGGTTGCGCTGGCGACGGTCACGCTCGCCTATTTGATCATTGTCCCGCTGATCGAAATGATCACGACGACGTTTACCGTCTCGCAGTCGGATATCCGGCGGATCCCGGGCGCTGAAACGGGCGATTTTACCTGGTTCTATTGGCAGCGGTTATTCTTTTCCCAACTGAGCCAATCGTTCCTGTACGTTCCGCTTCGGAATTCGCTGATTATCGGTTTTTCCGTATCGGCGATCGGTATTTTACTCGGTTCTTTTTTTGCCTGGCTGATCGTTCGAACCGATATTCCGGGAAAGAAAATCTTATCCGTCATGGCGATCGTCCCATATATGCTGCCGTCATGGTGTAAATCGCTGGCATGGCTGACGGTCTTTAAAAACGAACGGGTCGGGGGATCGGCCGGATTCTTGAGTTCTATCGGCGTGACGACGCCGGATTGGTTGGCTTACGGTCCGGTCGCGATTATCCTGGTTCTATCGCTTCACTATTACGCTTATTCTTATCTCCTCGTTTCGGCCGCGCTGCGGTCGGTGAACAGCGAGCTGGAAGAGATGGGCGAGATTATCGGCGCGGGAAAGGTCCGGATTTTACGGGAAATTACCTTCCCGTTGGTTCTGCCTGCCGTCCTGTCGTCGTTCATCCTGACGTTTTCGAAATCGATCGGAACGTTCGGCGTGCCGGCATTTCTGGGGATGAAAACGAATTTTTACACGCTTTCGACCATGCTTTACGCCAGTATTAAGCAGCGCAATACGAATATCGGTTTTGCGATGAGCCTGGTCCTGATCCTTTTCGCGACGATTACGGTTTATTTCAACCAGCGCGCGATCGGATCGCGCAAATCTTACGCGACGATCGGCGGTAAAGGATCGCGCAGCACGCTCGTCGCGCTTGGCGGGGCGAAATATCCGATCCTGATCAGCTTGATCGTCTTTATCGGTTTCGCAGTGATTATGCCGTTGCTGATCCTGCTGTTCCAGACGTTCATGCTGAAAACCGGCGATTATTCGCTGTCAAACTTCACGTCTCATTATTGGATCGGATCGCCGGATCCGATGATCTTCGAAAATGAACCGGGCGTCTTTAAAAATCCGCTCTTTTGGCAGAGCGTTCGAAATACGCTCCGGCTGGTTTTCGTGACCGCGATTTTAGCGACGCTCTGCGGCCAGCTCCTCGGCTATATCGCCTCCCGTGGGCGCGGGACTTTCTTCGGACGCCTGATCGAGCAGATGACGTTCGTGCCTTACCTGATCCCGTCGATCGCGTTCGGCGCGATTTATCTCTCGATGTTCTCTGCGCCGCACTGGTTCGTACCTTCACTGTACGGTACTTTTGCGCTGCTTGTTCTCGTCAGCGTCGTCAAACATCTTCCCTTTTCGAGCCGCGCCGGCGTCAGCAATATGCTCCAGATCGGCGTTGAGTTGGAGGAAGCGGCGACGGTTGAAGGGGCGTCGTTCCCGATGCGCTTAAGAACGATCGTGTTCCCGCTCTCGAAAGCCGGTTTCATGTCCGGGTTTATGCTGATTTTTATCAGCATTATGAAGGAACTCGATTTGATTATCCTGATTATTACGCCGAAACTGGGGACGCTGCCGTACATGGCGTATTCTTACGCGAACGGTAATTTCCCTCAATTTTCAAACGTGATCGCGGTGATCATGTTCGCGATCGTTTTGCTCGTTTATCTAATCGCTATCAAGATCAGCGACGCGGATTTATCGTCAGGAATGGGAGGCTGATATGGGCCGGATTGAACTTCGCGGAATTAATAAATTTTTTGGGAAGAATCACGTTTTGCGCGATTTAGACTTGACGATCGATGACGGCGAATTTATGACGCTTCTCGGACCGTCAGGCTGCGGAAAGACGACGACGCTGCGCGTTGTCGCCGGACTCGAAAAGCCCCAATCGGGAACGATTCGTGTGGACGGGAAAGAAGTCGTTAATGCGGCGGAATATTATTTCGCGCCGCCGTCCAAGCGGAACCTGAATCTGGTCTTCCAAAGTTACGCGCTGTGGCCGCATATGACCGTCTTCAAAAATGTGGCGTTCGGGTTGACAGTTAAAAAACTGCCTTCGAGTGAAGTCAAGCGGCGCGTCGCGCAGGCGTTGGAGCGGATGCAGATCGCTTCGTTCAGCGAACGTTATCCTTCCGAATTATCCGGCGGCCAACAGCAGCGCGTCGCGATTGCGCGCGCGATCGTCTCGGAGCCGAAACTGCTGTTGTTGGACGAGCCGCTTTCGAATCTTGACGCGAAACTTCGAATCGACATGCGTTCGGAGCTGAAACGGCTTCATCAGGAATTGGGGACGACGGTTATCTATGTGACGCATGACCAGGTCGAGGCGTTGACGATGTCGACGAAGATCGCGATCTTTTTCGATGGACGGCTGGCGCAGGTCGCGCCGCCGATGGAAGTTTATAATAATCCGGCCGATTTGCGCGTCGCCGATTTTATCGGGAATCCGAGAATCAACCTGATTCCCGGACGGGCGAAACGCGACGGCGATACCGTTCGGGTCCGATCGGATTTGGGGGCGCTGACTTTTCAGGTGAAGAATTTTATCGATATGAATTGGACGGATGAAGAGTTCGACTGTACCCTCGGGATCCGGCCGGAACAGATCGCGATAGCGCAAACCGAACCATCAGCATATCTTACGGCCGGCAAGGTTTATTCCTCCATGCCGGCGGGTTCGGAAACGTTGATCCAGATTCAGGCCGGAACGTCGAACCTGCTCGCGAAAGAAATCGGGATTAGTCCGTACGAAACGGAACAGACGATATATCTGAATATTGACCCGCGTAAAATCAATCTTTTCGATACGGTTTCGAAAAAACTGATTAAGAAATCAGTTAATAAGTAAAAGGAGTCCATAACATGAAAAAAAGAGTGTTCGTTTTGTTGTTGATCGCGCTTCTTGCGATTATACTGTCGGGCTGCGGGAAAAGCGGCGCCGCGCCGACTGAAAGCGCCGGCGAAGAGGCACCGCCTGCGGAAATTTCGGCTGACGAGGCGCCGGTTGGAGAAGCCGCCGCCGCGGAAATGAACGAATGGGCGCGGTCGGCGAATTTAGATAAGACGGAAAGCGTCGAAGAGCTATACGAGTTGGCTAAAAAAGAAGGAAAGGTCGTTATCTATTCGATTTCGAGCCGGATGAAGAAAGTTAAGGAAAGTTTTGAAGCTCAGTATCCCGGCGTGACGGTCGAGGTTTACGATATTTCTACGAACGAACTGCTCGAAAAAATTACGCGGGAGTATGAAGCCGGCGTTCGGACTGCCGACGTTATCCATATCAAGGATCAGGACGGATCGCTGTATATCGAATATGTCAAGAATAATATCTTACATAATTATCAGCCGGAGGATATTACGGCTCATATCGCCCCGGATCTTTTGCGGACCCAGATGCCCTTTTATCTCGAATTGACGGAATGGTTCTACAACGATGAAGCCTATCCGGACGGTCCGCCGATTTCGAGCTGGTGGGACCTGACAAAACCGGAATGGAAAGGGAAGATCCTGATGGCAAACCCGCTCGACAACCTTTCCTATATGAGCGTTTTGACCGGGCTGGTCTTAGACGCCGACGCGCTCGCGGAAGATTATAAGCGCGTTTTCGGCGAAGAGATCCAACTGGACGGGACGGAAAACGCAGGATATGAGTTGATTAAGCGCCTGGTCGCGAACGATCTGGTATTTATGAGTTCGAGCTCCGAGATGGTCGAAGCGGTCGGGACGAGAGGGCAGGAGAATCCGCCGATCGCCTACGCATCCTCCTCAAAGATGCGGGAACGCGCCGAGAAGGATTTCGCGATCCAGGTCGTTTCGGATATCCTTCCGCATACCGGCATCCCGGCGCTGAACACGGTCTATGTCGTCAACGAATGCCCCCATCCGAACGCCGCGAAATTGCTGATCCGCTGGATGCTCGGAGAGGCGGACGGGAAGGGCGAAGGTTTCGTTCCGTTCAATACGATCGGCGGCTGGCCGATTCGCGACGACGTAGAGCTGGTCGAAGGCGCGGTTCCGCTTTCGGAGGTAAACGTTCAGGACTTTGACGCCGACGCGATTTATCATAAGATTCAGGAAGTTAACGATTTCTGGATTTCGATTCAGAAGTGATCTTCAGCCGTTTTTCGGAATCTGCGCGGGGGAATCGGGCGTCCGGTTCCCTTGCGTCGTTTATACGGCGGATAAAATCAACGATGCAATGAAATTAAGTTCCTCTCTCATTAAAAGCGGCAACTCAGGGCTGGAAATTGAATAAAATAAAGATAAAGGAAGCGTACTGAATGAGATTGTTCCGGCGATATGATGAATCCTCTGTACGCGCTCTGCGTTCGGTTAAGACGTAAAAGCGCGGTTGAGCGAATAACGGGGAACTTTATGAAAATTGCTTTTTTGGACAGGGACGGAACCGTTGTTCGGGATTATCCTGATCAGGATTGGGCGAATATCAAATCGCCGGAATTTCTGACCGGATCAATTAATGGTATGCAAGATTTGATTAAGAACGGTTTTGAAATCATTATCGTTACGAACCAGTATCTTATCGGCGAGGGATTTATCACGATCGAACAATACGAAGCTTTTACGGAAGAATTCTTAAAAATTTTAGAAGCGAACCATATAAAAATTTTAGATATATTCTTTTGCCCCCATTCCAGGAAAGAACGCTGCTGTTGCCGGAAACCGGAGATCGGTTTAATTGAGCAGGCAGTAAATAAGTATCCCGATATTGATCTTTCGAGTTCTTTTTTCTGCGGAGATTCGATATGCGATATGGAATGTGCCGAGAACGCGAAAATAAAGTTTTACGGAATTCATGTGGGCAGCGACCCAATCAGTAATTTATCGGATTTAGCCGACATCGTTTCAGGTCAGCGGTAAGGATTTAGACTGATTTCGAACGGGTAATCAAAGGCAGCGATTGCCGCTTCAGGACAATCGCTGCTTTTGATTTTCCTTTTTTCAAAACGTCACGCCGCCTTCGAGCAGGATATTGCAAAACGGCGTGCATTCTCCGGTTCGGATATGCGCTTTCGCCGCGGCGGATTTCCGCTTCAACTCCTCGCGGGTAAAAGAGATACGGAAGTCGGCAGCCCTGCCAATACTGACGATCCCTTTCTATCGATTATTCAAATTTTCACATTAAAGCGGATTTTTGACAGCGAAACATCTGAGTCCGTATATATACGGCGCTTTATCGGTCACGATTTACGGTAGCGATGGACGGTCAGCGTCAATACGTTATCCTCAAACGAGACTTCCGCTTCGTCAACGATCAGCGCCAGCAGCTCAAGGTCGTCTTCAGCGCTGCGCGTTCCGATCAGGTCATCGTACATATCTTCAAATTCGACGCGCCGGGTTTGATGGAGCCGATCGCAGACGGACCGGATATCGGCGATCGGTGCGTCCGTTTTGCCGTGGATCGCGATCGTCGTTCCGCTCTCAGCGATTTTTAAATCGACGGTCATATCGTCAATATGATTTCGGAAAAAGTAGCTGACGAGGACGTCGGCGATTTTCCGCGCTTTGATTCGTTCGTGCATGGATCCCTCCGTTGTTTATGCATTTTCGTTTTGGTTCCGGCGCGTGATGTGATCGAAAACCGGGACGAGGAGTCCGGCGACGAATCCGCCTGAAAATCCGTTGTTGTATAAATTTAGTCCGCCGTGAAGAAAGCCGACGTTATTGACCATAGCCGTATGCAGCGCGCCGGCGAAAACGCCGAAAATCCAGCCGTAATAGCCGGATATCGGCGCCAGGCAGGTCCCGAACAGGCCGGATAGGACGGCGCCGGTTGAGCTCAGGTCATGGACGCCGAAAAAATTGGCGGCGATCGTTCCGACGAGGACGGGGGCGATATTGCGCGGATGTTTCCCGAAGGCGGAAAAAGCGAGTACGGTCAGGATACCGCCGATAATGGGTCCGTTTATAACCGCGTTCGAGACGATAACGTATCCCAAAGCGATCAGTCCGCAAAAACCCATATTGATATATGTCAGTCCGTTATTGAACAGGAGCGGATAATCGGTAGCCAGGCGTCCCGATTCCTTCAGCAGTTTTCGATATCCGGCGAAGCTTTTGCCGTTGCGGAAATATCCGAAGATAATCAGGGCGACGAAAAAGATGCCGAATCCGATACGGATCAGGCTGTCGTCGCCGTTAAATAATTCGCGCCGCGTCGGAATCTCGACGCTGAAAAGGCGCAGCAGGCCTGCGAAAGACATCCCGATAATCCCGGCGGTGAAACCGGTGTTATAGATGTTGAAGCCCTGGTGAAACGCAAGGAAATGGCCCGACGTCAGCGGGATCAGGAACCCGATCAGGATTCCGGCGAGCCAACCGAGCGGAATCCCCCAAACGAGCGGCAAGCCCAGGCCGAATGTGATGAAACTGACCGTCGGCGCAAGCGTTGTTCCGAAGAGCATGGACAGGATGACGCTGCGCGGATGAACATTAAGGCTTCTTGCGTACAGCAGTCCGCCAAGGGCGATCGGTACGGAGTTATATAAATCTTTCCCGAAGAAGCTGAAGCCGGCGACCGTCATGATCCCGGCGAAGATTCCGCCGGTGACCTCGAGTTTCATCCAACGAACAACGGCGGTCCAACCGAGCGTCAGCAGTCCGCTGTTGAAAAAGGCCGCGCCGACGCCGCCGATCGCCATCCCGTCGGACAGGAGATTTCCCGGAGCGGTCGAAATCAGGCGCCAACCGCGAAAAACTTCGGCGGGGCCGTCGATCAGGATCCCGATCATTATCATCAGAAAGCCGAATCCGAATAAATAACTCAGCGGGATTTTCTTAGATTCAGGGAGCGTCGGCGTTTGCAATCTCAGGACTCCTCGGATCGGGATATTAGGAAAGATCTGACGCGACAGGCTCGGCGCGTTTGACGACGAAATACGATATAATCGACGATACGGTCTTGAAAAGTATACCGTTTAAGAAAGGGAATGACAAATGAAAGAGCGACGAAACGCGATGCTGCGGCTAACGGCGATTTTCCTGGGCGTTTTCATTCTAAGCGCCTGTCAATCGCGCGTATCGGATTCAGGGCTGACGCAGAGAACGTTCGGGACGAACGTCGACAGCAAGATCTATCATTTGGATGTGACGATGCTGGGTAACCCGACGAGCAATACGGAAACGAACGCGGCGGCGACGCAGCGCCAATACAGCGATATTTACGGTTATGGCAATATGCGTCTCTGGCAGGACGGCAAAGGGTTGGTTCTCGTCCGCGTCAACAGTATTTCGCCCAACTTGAAATATATCGAAGTCGGGCGCGATATCGTATTAAAAACGACCGACTTGAAAATTATGGCGATCACGCCGGGATATCGCTTTAAGGTGAAATGCCGCTCCGATTTTGAGCCGGTGGCGTCTTTGCGCGATAACGAAATGATTTCGAGCGATTACGACACGTACGAGCTCGATTTCTGCCGGATGGTCGATCCGAATATCGAATTCGTTTCGGAATAGATTCGCCTTGATGGATAAGATTCTTATTCGCGATTTAGCGGCGCGGGGCCGGATCGGCGTTCCGGAAGAAGAGCGCGTACGTCCGCAGGAACTCCTGATTAATTTAGTATTGGAAACCGATACGAGAAAAACGGCTGAAACGGACGACATTTCGCATAGTGTCAATTATGCGTCGTTGACGAAGAAGGTTCTGAACCTGGTCGAGGTCTTTGACGGACGGACGGTCGAGCGCTTAGCGGAGGAGATCGCGGCGCTTTGCCTGACGGATCCGAACGCGTCCGCGGTTACGGTTCGCGTAGAGAAAACGTCGATCGTCCGGTTTACCGCCGCGGTCGGCGTTGAAATCTATCGGCGTAAAACGTTCGAATCGTCGGGTTTATTACGAAAAGTCGGGGCTGGTTGAAAAAGATAATTTTTGGATTGACGATCGTGATTCTGTGCGGCGGCGTTTTTTCCGGATGCGACGAGTTTTCGTCAAATTTCGGGTTCGGGAACGACGCGCTCCCGACGCCGAATCTGGCGGAAACGATGTATTGGCTTTTGGACGACGCGTCGCTGCGGCTGTCGACGCAGCTTGCTTATGAGATGGACCGGCGTTTTGAGACGCTCGTCGCCGGCGGCGTTATTAAGACGTCCGTCCCGGTTCAGGCTGAAGTCACGCCGACGCCGGACCAGCCGGTTTTTTCCGTTACGTCGGTTTCGGACGCAATCCGGACGAAACAGGCGGCGGAGGCGCGCGGCATGACGCTTTCGTCAGACTGCGAAAACAGCATGACGTTCGTTTCGGACGTTTCGATCCCGGATTTCAGCCCGGTTTCGGCCGGAAAACCGTTCACGAAAACCTGGCGCGTCCGCAATTCCGGAACATGCGAATGGAACGACGGGTACGCGATCGTTTTCGATATGGGCGATCGGATGGACGGAGCCGAGCGAACGAATCTCCCGTCCGGGACGATCGTTCGCCCGAATGAAATGATCGAATTGTCGGTGTATATGACCGCGCCGGAGAAAAGCGGTTCGTACGCCGGATACTGGAAGCTCGAGGATGAGCTGCGAAACCGGTTCGGAACCGGAACCGACAGCGATAAAGCGTTGTGGGTCAAAGTGGAGGTCAAATGAAAAAGCTAACGCTGCGAATGGGATGGATGGCAATCATCATGACGTTGGTTTTGAGCGGCTGTATCGCGAATTCGCCGACGAATCAGGATATTCAGGCGACGGTTGACGCGGCGCTGCTGATAAAAGAAGCGCAGATGGAAACGAAATCAGCGCAGGATCGCGAGCTGATGATGACGCAGGTCGCCGGCGAATTCACTTCGCAATTGGAGATGCTGCGTTCGGAATTGAAAACGCTGTCGGAAGCGCGTCTTGCCGATGCGCCGGCCGAAGTTCAGCCGACCGTTCCGTTCCATATCGCGACGCCGACGCTGTCGATCGGCGGCGGAAAGAATCCGACCGCCGCCGCGGTCGCGACGTCCGAGCCGGGGAGCTGCGTCAATCGGTTCGCGTTTTTATCGGACGTGACGTTCCCGGACGGGACGATGACGCTTCCGCGGACGCGTTTTGATAAAACCTGGTATATCCAGAATAGCGGCAGCTGCGCGATGACGAAGCAGTATAAGATCGTTTACGTCAGCGGGAGCGAAGTTTCCGAAGCGAAGGAATATCCGTTATTCTCTTCCGATAAGATCTTGAAAGAAGGCGAATCCGCGCCGGTATCGGTCCCGCTGATCGCGCCGGAGGCGAAGGGGAAATATTCGACGAGCTGGGCAATAAAGAGTCCGGACGGGAAAGTTTACGGCGCCGGAGCGGACGGGAACGTATATCTGACGTCGATTTTTGAAGTCGGCGGCCAGTACAATTTTTACGAGAATCTGAGCGGCGCGGTCTGTTCGGATAACAACGGGCTATTCTTCTGCGGCAGTTCGGATCGAAGCGCGGGCCGCGGCGCGGCGTATTATAACGCTTCGCCGACGATGGAAAGCAATTACGCCGGCGGCCAATCGATCCTGATCGCGCCGCCGATGGTTGATGACGGCGTGACGCGCGTTGCGTTCGGACCGGTCCGCGTTACGCGCGGGACTTGGCTGCGCTCGGCGGTTTCCTGCCCGCCGAATTCGCCGCTTTGCGATAATGACGTCAGTTTATACATCCGTCCGAACGATTTAACCGAACAGTTCGTCGCGGCGACGCATGAGGTTAACGACGGGTTTACTTCCGAATGGAATATTGCGTTAAGCGATTACGGGTATCATGACCAGGACTTGACGATTATTTTTGAAGTCAAGGCAAACGGAGGCGTGACGGCCGACGATTTGATTATCTTCATGAATCCGCGCTTGACCGATAT
>JASBYO010000073.1 GCA_029983925.1 Flexilinea sp. | reverse complement strand
CTCCGGCCGTCCCGGTAACCGACACGCCGGAACCTGCGACCGAAACTCCGGCCGTTCCTACAAATACGGCGCTGCCGCCGACAGCCATTCCGACCAACACGCCGACCGCGACAACCGGACCGACCGGTACAGCGACGCAGATTCCGGTTCCCGGAAAGCCGGTTCTGATCAGCCCGAACGCGGAATATACGACGCGAACGCAGACGTTCAGCTGGCATATCGCCGCGCATGCGACGCTTTACCGCTTAAATTGGAAGAACGAATGGGGAAATTCAGGCTCGACAGATTTGAACGCGTCCGATCCGGCTTGCGGCGTGACTCACTGTTCGCTGACGATTGTCCTGCCGATCGAAGGAAAATATACTTGGACCGTAAGCGCGTTTAACGCCGGGCCTTCCAGTACCGTATCCGACACGATGGAATTCCGCGTCAATCCGAATATTACGACGCCGGACGGAATCCTTCCGAGCGGATGGATTGGGAACCGTCAATGGGTCAGCTTCGTCTTCAACGACGTCCGGGACAACGTCAAGGAATACAATATCCAAATCTACGATCTGAATAAAAACGTCGTTTTGGACGCCAAGCGGACCGTTGAAAACCTGAAATACGCGAACGACCGCGTCACCTTCAATGTTTACGTCGACCTTCCGAGAGGAACGTATAACTGGCGCGTTCGCGGACGAAGCGACAACTCGCTCAGCAACTGGTCTGCGCCGATAGAGATCAGAACCGACGGTTATTACAACCCGCCGTATCGCCCGACTTACCTTCCGACCGCGGTCTATAATTACGACCGGCTCTCGATTATTTCGCCGATCGGAAACGTCAGCGATCCGACGCTGACCGTAAGTTGGAAACCGGTCGCCGGAGCGTCATATTATACGATCAAGGTCTATAACAGCAACAACGCCGAAATCTATAACGCCGACGTTCAGCTTAACGCCTGTAACTGGACCAGCTGCACCGCGACGCCGGGATTCAGCTTCCCCGCCGCCGGTTCCTACCGCGTTTACGTCGCTTCAAAATCGCAAACCGGCGCCAACTGGGGAGACGGCTCGGTTTGGATTACCTACGGCGGAACGGGCGCGAATCCGAACCTGATTCAGATTCGTCCCGGTACGACGCCGCAGCCTCCGGTAACAGCTATTCGTTTCCTCGCTCCGGCGAATAACGAACCGATCAACGCTAAAGAAGCCGTTATCAGCTGGATCGATCAAGGCGAAAGCGTCAAATATTACGAAGTCAAGATCAGCGATGGCTCCGGCGCGACGCTTCTCGATACGACGCTCGACCGCTCTACAGCTTACTGCAACGGGAAAAACTGCGCGATTGTCTTCGAGGAGATCGATCCCGGCGACGGTTATAAACTTTTGCTGGTCGCGCGAAGCGAATCCGGCGAACGCGGTAATCCGAGCGAGCTGACGTTTAACGTCGTTGAAGAAGATTTACCGATGCGGAGCCTGTACCCGAAAAAAGGCGAAACGACAGCCCAGCGGCCGTATTTCAGCTGGGGGCTGCCCACCGGAACCCAAAACGCCGAAACCTTTATGTACGCGCTGAAGCTGGTATCGACGACGAATAAAACGGAAACGATCTACTCCGAATTAGTTTGCGACGATCCGCGCGTCGGCTGCTTCAACGGCGGAGCGTCTTTCATCCTGACCGAGAACCTTCCCGCAGGCGAATACGTCTGGCAGGTTCAAAACAAAGAGACGAACCTGACGACCGAAGAAGAGAAATTTATCGTTCCCTAAGCTTCCCAGGCAAATCCGAAAGCCCCGAAATCGGTCGGGGCTTTCGGATTTAAGCCCCCGGGAGCGAGCTGAAAAGGTCATGCCGTTCTGGCGTTAACCTTGCACCAATCAAAAAAGCAGGGAGAAACACGTGATACAATCTAATCCGATGAACTCAAATCTGCCGGCCGTCCCATCCGAAGCTTCGAATTACGAGATGCGCTACGCGACGTACCGCGCCTTGGAAAAATTGAAATCGACGATCTGGATGGACTACGATCATGCGAAGCCGACGATCGCCGTCTGCGTCTGGGATGGCGCCGGGGCGGTTGATTCGATCAACGTCTTTACCTCGTTTGAAAGCGCTGTCGAGCGGAACCAGGCCGATATCCGAGTCGTTCTTCAGGAAATCGACGGGACAAACCTCGAGGATCAAACCGCGGTCGTCTTCCTGCTCCCGATTCATGAACTGCATACGCGCGTTACCCCGGAGATGACGCCGGCGCTGACCGATCATTTCATCGAACAGCTCCGTCGCCAGGAGGAAGAATCGCGGCGGATTATCCGGCCGGGGAAAGGACCGAAAGCGGCGGCGAAAGCCGTTCCGACACGATCCGAAAGCCGGGGCGCCGGCGAACGTCCTGTCTTTTTGAGCGGAACCGAACCGAAATTCCCGTTCTTCCGAAAAAAAAGGGAACGGAAAGAGGCTCTCGAACTCCGCGCTCCGGTCCCGGAAAAAACGGATTCCCCGCTCAAATCGGCGCTGACGGCTTTATCGAACGAACTGGTCCGAAAATACCCGGCCGATGAAAATCATGTCGTCATCTGCACGGCGGAAGGACGCGCCGCGGCAAAAGCGGTCTCGCTCTATACCGCGATCCGGAACGCCGCCGAAAACGAAAATATCCCGCTGACGATTCATATCAAAAAGATCGGAAACGGATACCTGCGGCATATGAGTCCGATCGTTTTAACCGCGCCCACGGAAGCCGTCTATCTGAACGTTCATGCCGAAGACGCCGACAATATCGTCCGCCGAACCGTCATGCGCGGCGAAATTCTCGAAGCGCTGACGTTTCAGGACAGCGCCGGCGTCACCCCGCGCTCGCTTTCGATTACCGAATTAACCGACCTGGCGTCGATCCGCCCTGAGAGCGAGAGCGAAGACAGCGCGCCGGAAACGAAGCCGGATCCAATCGCGCTCCTCGTTCCCGGAAAAGCCGTTTTCCGCGACGACGCGCGCGAACTGTTAGAAACGCCGGAAATCAAAGAGACAATCCTCTATTCAACGCTGAAACCGGAGAACGCGCCGGAAAAAGCGCGTCCAAGCGCCGCCGTTAAACCGGCCGAAACGGACGGCGGCGAAAGCGGCTTGATGACGGTTGAGGCGCTTTTCGCCGTCGCGGCGGACGCCGCGAACGAAACGATCGAAAGCGGAACCGATCCGGTCCGAGCGGGAAACGACGTTCATCACGCCGGGACGATTGAAGAATACGACGCAATCCGCGAAAAAAGCGCGACCGTCAGCCCGTTGAACCAACCGCAGCTGCTCGTTATCTACGGAACGGACGACGAACGGGAAACGGCGGCGGCCTTCGCCGCCGAGCTGCGCGAGAGCTCCGGACTGATCGATATCAAGATCAGCCTTTCCGCCGCGTTGGGAATTCCCGGCGGCGGCGTTTCGCTGCGGATTGATCCGGCCGGAATCCTGTATACGCGGCTGCGGCGAAGCGACAGCGAGCGGATCATGCGCATGACCGTCGCCGACGGAATCGTTTTACCGGAATTCTTAGCCCGCGACCCGCGCAGCGGAAAACGCATCCTGCTTTATAAAGATCATCCCTGGATTCGGCAGCAAACGCGCCTGATCAGCGCCGATTTCGCCGCTATCGCGTCCGAATCGCTGTCGTCCGTAATCAACCATGAAGGATATCGCGGCTCGGTTCGCGCCTTGACGATGCGTCCGGACGAAATCCTGACCGAAATAAAATCCTCCCGGCTGCGCGGACGCGGCGGCGCCGGTTTTCCGGCCTGGCGCAAACTCGAATTAGCCGCCGCCGAATTAGCCGTTCCGAAAACCGTCCTGGCTGTCTGCGCGGATTGGCTCGCCGAGGCGATCCTCGCGCGCGCGCCCCATCTTATCCTCGAGGGCATGATTATCGCCGCGCGGACGATCGGCGCAAAAAAAGGCGTCCTGGCGCTGCAGAATTGCAGCGTCTATACGAAGAAAATTTGTCAGAAAGCGCTCCGCGACGCGGCCGCAAACCGATTAATCGGTGCCAATATCCTTCAAAGCGGCTTCCGGTTCGATCTTTCGATCCTGAATCTCGACGGCGTAAAACCGATCGGAGATGAAAGCGCGATGATCGCCGCGCTCAGCGCGGGAAACCCGAAAGCGAAAACAGCCCCGCGCCGCCGCCCGCCCTACCCAACGCAGTCGGGAATCAACGGGAAGCCGACAGCCGTTTTCGACGTGCGAACGATCGCCGCGCTGCCGGCGATTCTTCGCGAAGGCTCCGCCGTATTCGCCGCCGAGGGAACGCGTTCCAGCGGGGGAACATTTTTCATAGCCGTCCGCGCGCGCGGGAAAAACTTTTCGCTGGCGGAAATACCGATCGGACGCCGCTTGGACGTCCTATTGTTAAATTCGCTGTCCTACGACGAACGGAAACGGATTAAAGGCGCGCGGCTCGGGAACCGTCATCCCTGTTACCTGTCCGCGGATCAGTTTCATTTTGCGCTGGACGAAACGACGTTCGAAACGATTCAAAGCCCGCTGCCCAGCGCAATCGAATGGCTCGACGAATCTGAAAACATTCCGCGCCGCGTCCGTACCGACTTAAAACGGTCGCTCGACGAACTCGACCCGGAAAGCCGGATGAGCGCGTTCGGGCTTGAAGCGCTGATCGATCGCCTCGACGCGTTAACGCGCGGCGAAATCGGCGCCGAGGGCGACTTGCTGGCGCTGCGCGATCTCGCCGAAGGCGTTCGCGATATGGCCCAAACGCGCGCGGAACGGGAAGCCGTACTCCCGCTCATCAGCACGCTCGCGTATTTCCCGGACGATTTCCGCGCCTTTCTGCCGGAGACGGCCCCGAGAGCTGAAACGGGAGAAGATGCGAAATGATAAACCTGACGATCGATAAAAAACCGCTCCAAGTCGATAAACCGGTCATGATCCTGACCGCCGCGCGTGAAAACGGTTTCGAAATTCCGACCTTTTGCGACGTCGGGGACCTGACCCCGGACGGGAGCTGCCGCGTTTGCGTCGTCGAAGTCACGTATCCGGACGGGACGCGAAAAATTCAACCGGCGTGCGATACGCCCGTCTGCGACGGGATGCGCGTTCGGACGGCAACCGCCGCCGTTCGCAACGCCAGGAAACAGGCGGCGGGAATCCTCCTCAGCCTGGCTCCGGATCAGCCGAAAATCCGCCGTCTCGCCGAATCGCTCGGCGTAAACGAACCGATCTTCAAATCAAACCGGATCGGTCCCGGCGCGTGTATCCATTGCGGGATCTGTGTCCGCGCCTGCGCCGAGAAATCGAGCGGCATCTTACGTTTCAGCGGCACAGGCGGCGACCGCCGTTTGACCCTGCCCGGAATCGACCCGAAACGCGAAAAGCGCGAATGCGAAGTCTGTATTCCCTACTGCCCGACCGGCGCGTTAAAACGCGACCTCGGGCTGGGAATCGGCGCAGAAAAAGCGGCGCGGCAGCGGCTCCGCAATCGGCTCAGAACGCTGACGCGCTGGCTCTTTCTCGTCCTGAGCGGATTCGCCGCCGTTTCAACCGCGACGTCCGATCTGTCCCCGTCTCATGGGATATCGATTTTGGCGAGAGTAAATCCTTTCGAAGGGCTGGTTATACTGCTGGCGCACGGACCGAACCGCGCGCTTCCGTATCTCCCGGCGCTGGCCGTCGTCCTGACGACGCTTATTCTTGGCCGCGTCTGGTGCGGCTGGATCTGTCCGACCGGAACGCTCCTGACGCTCTTCGGGAAAAAAGGACGCCGGATCCGATACCAGGGACTCCGCCGCGCGAAAACGATCCTTTTCCTAAGCGCGCTGATTTTCGCGCTGGTAAAACTGACCTTTTTCCTCTACGCCGATCCGTTAGCGCTGTTTACGCGTTTCAGCGCCGCGATTCGCGCCCTGACCCTAAATCGTCAGCCGCCCGCGATCGACGGAGAATCGATCCTGCGTCTCGCGCTGCCTTTCGCCGCGCTCTTCTTGCTGAACGGGATTGAACGCGGATTTTACTGCCGTTATTTATGCCCGCTGGGCGGTTTTCTCGGCCTGATATCGAAATTCGCCTTCCTGAAACGCGTCGTCGATCGTCA
Source organism: Flexilinea sp. (assembly GCA_029983925.1). Taxonomy (GTDB): domain Bacteria; phylum Chloroflexota; class Anaerolineae; order Anaerolineales; family Anaerolineaceae; genus Flexilinea. Next base: position 7,081 of record JASBYO010000073.1, on the reverse strand, counting down.
TGGCTGCGTCCAATGCGGCGAATGCGGAAAAAGCTGTCCGACCGGCGCGATCGCCGATGACCGGAACTATATATCCGATCCCGGGGAATGCGTCCAATGCGGAGCGTGTCAGCCAGACTGCCCTGCCGACGCGATTCGCTTTGAATTCGGCTCGCCGTTCCGCCGCGTCCCGATCGAATTCGACTTCGGACGTTTTGAATGGATCGGAGCCGCCGCGCTGGTAACGCTGATAACGCTTGCCGCGCTGATCGTTACGGCCCTCTTCGGACGATGAAACGCGCGGGCGTCGATCCGCCTAAGCTATAACTTTGAAATCTTACTGCTGAGCTGCTGCGTCAGGTCCGCCAACGAATTAACGAACGTCTCCGCCGCCGACTTCGACGTAAAATCTAATTTAAGCGTCACGCTGACCGCGCCGCTCCGTTTCGCCGAAACCGTCGCCGAAACGGCTTCGGGCCCCGCCCCTTCGCGGTCATATTCTTTCCGCAGCAAAAGATACAGAGACGCCATCGATTTTGCTTTCGAATCCGATTCGCCGCTCGCCCGCTTAAACCAGGACTGAATCTTCGACTGCCCCGTCTTCGACGTATAATCCAACGCCAGCAGGTCCTCCGGATATTCCGCCTTGAGAATCTTTCCGACCGCTGACCGATAGGAACTGTCGTTCCCGAGCGATTCGGCGAGTTTCGTCGATTTTTCGTCGCGCGTCACGATCCCCATCTCTTTCAGCGCCGGCAGCACCGACGATTCGGCCGTTGACTGCGAAATATCGAGCGCGTCGGCCAGCCAGCGCTTATGAATATTCGCCGGAACGTTCGAACGGAAACGCGCGATCAGCTTGTTCCAATTCGCCGCGCTCAGGACAGGATAGCTCTTTTTCCCAAGCCCGCCGCCGAGAAGTCCGCCCGCCGTGTCCAAAATCGTATCCAAATCGACTTTTCCGCTCCCCAACAAATCGCCCGCTAAATCGGTTAATACCTTCCCCGTACTTTTCGCCATGTTAAGCTCCTGTCCATCCTGAAAATCTTAACCAAAGCATATCACAACTTCAACCGTTTACACGGGTATACATCAAAACAGGCCCCGTCTGCGGGAGCAGCGGCGGAAACGCCGACAGCAGACCTTATCCTTACGTCTTTTCCGCGGATCGGAAAGTTTCATCAAACCGCAGCGGAACCGAAGCGGATCAGTCATAGCTCGGGACTCCCGCCGCCGGCGTCGCGCGCAAACAAAATATCCGTTCCAGTCATAGAGAATTTTCCCCATGCAGTTTGGGCGGGCCCGGCAGGCAGGCGCAGTCCCCTCCCCCGAAACAGGCCTGAGACGGCGTAACGCGGTTCCCGTAAGCCTATCGGGAGATCGGCATCGTTCGCGCCGCCGTTATTTTCCGAAACGCGTTTCTATTTTATGAAGTCCGGCGTCAAAGCCGCCCCGCTCCTGACGGGTCCGCGGCTCAAGCGTTCGCGCCGGGGCAATTATTAAAAGAAAACCTCCTTTATCAGCTGATAAAGGAGGTTCGAGAGAGAGGAGAAAAATTACGGAACAATCCAAGTTCCGGTTTCGCCTTTCAGAGCGCGCCCGATATTTTCCGGATTCGTAATCAGAGACGCTTTTCCGCCGCGTTCGAGGAAATTAATACAAGCCTGAATCTTCGGCGCCATCGATCCGCCTTTGAAATGGATCCCTTCCGCCAGATATTTTTTCGCTTCAGCAAGCGTCATCCGGTCCAGCCAGACCTCGTCCGGCTTTCCGAAATTCAAAGCGACTTTCTCGACCGCCGTCGAAATCAACAGCAAATCGGCGTCGATCAAACTCGCCAGCAGGCTGTTTCCAAAGTCTTTATCGATAACCGCCGCAATCCCTTTCAGATCGCCGCTTTCCGTTCGGATAACCGGAATTCCGCCCCCGCCGACCGAGATCGTAATAATCCCGGCATCGATCAGCGTCCGAATCGCGTCCAACTCGACGATTTCCTGCGGAATCGGCGAAGCGACAACGCGTCGCCATCCCCGCCCGGCATCTTCGATCACCGTCCAACCGTCTTCCGCTTCGCGGCGTTTCGCTTCCGCTTCCGTCATGAAGCCGCCGATCGGCTTCGTCGGATTCGAAAAAGCCGGATCGTTGCGATCCACAATCGTCTGCTCGATCACAGCGGCGACCGATTTCTGGATACCGCGCTTCTTTAGTTCATTTTGGATATTCTGCGCCAACGCGTAACCGATCTGACCTTGGCTCTGCGCGCCGCAGACGTCTAACGACGCCATCGGCATCTGAACCGCGCCGTAGGCGATTTCAGCTTTTTGCAAGATAAATCCGACCTGGGGGCCGTTCCCATGCCCGACGACGACATCCCAGCCGTCTTCGATCATGTCGACGATATGCCCCGCGGTTTCTTTCGCGGCCAAATATTGATCGTCGGTAGACGTATGATTCTTATCCGCAATAAGCGAATTTCCGCCGATCGCGACGACAGCCACTTTTTTTTCCATGTGTTTTCCTCCAACGTTAATTGTCTGACAAGCTATTATAACTGTAGTCCTTTTTTTAATTCGGTCAAGCCTGATAAAAATCACATCTTTTACAGTTATGCGTCTGATTGTATAGAACGGAACCGGAAAATTAAAATAGCAGCAGGAAAACGGTTATCGCAGCCGAAAACAGCGCCGTTGAAAAAATCAGCGTCAGCTTCGATTCGTTCTCCGCCGCGTCATAGCGCTGACTCAATACGAACGCGTTCACCGCGCACGGCAAACCGGCACAAATCGTCAGGCTGCGCGCCCACCAGGGATCCAAACCGATCAGATATCTCCCGATCAGGAACGCGAGAAGCGGCTGGATAAAAACTTTCATGAAAGCCGCGATCACGGCCGATCGAACCTGAACGCGCGTAAATCCGCGCGTCGACGGCAGGTAACAGGTAAAGCCCAACGCAAAAAGGCCGACCGTCATCGCCGGTCTCGCCAACAAATCGACGCCCGTCGTGATAAACCCGGGAAGCCGGATTGAAAGCGCTTTCAGGATTAACGCGCCCGCGCCCGAAATCAGCATCGGATTCGTAAAAATAATCCTCAGCGTCTGAGGAAACGATAAACCCGTCCGCCCGTTGGTTAGAAGATCCAACAGCGTCGAAACCGCCGGCATAAAAAACAGCACCTGGACCATCAGGATCAAGAGCGGCGGAATTGCCGAGCCGAGCGCCAGCATACAAACAGGAACGCCGACATAGGTCGCATTGGCGTAAAAACTGCCGAGAACCTGAACGACGAGCGTCGCCCGGCGCAAACCGAAAAACCAGCCGAAAATAACCAGACCGATCAGAATCGACGAACACAGCGTCAGAAAATAAGCCAAAAGAAAGCGGAAATTGGCGATTTCCGCCGGTTCGGCCGCGTAGATATTCGAAAAAATCAGGAACGGGATCGAAAAAAAGAACAAATAACGCGAAAGCGCCGTTCCCGTATTCGAAGGAAGAAGCTTCGTTCGCGCCGCGCCGTACCCGATCAGGATCACGACGAAAACCGGACCGATCGCGTCGATCAGCTCCGTCATCTCAATCCATCAAAATCAAGCCGCTCGAAACGACATGCGCCGGACCGCCCGCGCCGGATCGAATCACATCCTGAACCGTCGGGAACGCGCGGATCCGCGCTTCAACCTCATCCGCCGACCCTGCTTCGCAGATAACATGAACGTTCGGTCCGGCGTCGAGCGTATAAAACGCCGCCAGACCCTCCGCGCGCCAGGCCGGAACGGCTTTCATCAGCGCTAACGAACCGGGTTCCCAATAGAAAAGCGCCGGACGCTGCGTCATCATGACGCAATGCATCATCGTCGAGTCTTCTTCGCTGACGATCGCCAGCCGATCGAAATCGCGCGTCAGGATCGCCTCGCGGCATACCTGGATCCGGCGCGGCGCGTCCAAAACGCGCGCCTCCTGATACGGACTGGTCGCCGCGCTCGGATGGCCCGCCGACGAGCCGACTTTTTTATGCGCCGTCGAAAAAATCGCGATCAGATCGACTAAATGCCAATGGTCCGCCGGAGCAATCGAATGCGCGATCGAATCTTCGTCGCTTCCGCCGGATTTCCATTCGCAAAAACCGCCGGGAACCGACCGGCAGGCCGAGCCTGAACCCAGCCGCGCCAGCCGCGACAAACCGGCTTCTTTCAACTCTAGACCGGCCGCGCCGGCCGCCGCTAACGCCAACGCTGAAAACGCCGCCGCGGAAGACGCGATCCCTACGCCGAGCGGGAAATTTGTCTCAGAGACGACGTCCGCGAAATCGCTCCGCCCCGAAAGACGGCGAATTTCATCCAAAACTTCCGAGACCCGTTCGGCCGCCGCGTCGCTCATCGCCATTCCGTTCACAGTCAGCGCGTCGCGCGGATAAGACGGCGAAAAGGTTACCCTCGTCTTCGTTGCCAGCGCGCCTAAATTCATCGAAATCGACCCGTTGACCGGCAGACGCAGACGGTTATCACGGTTCCCCCAATATTTAATAAACGCGATATTCGGATGCGCGACCGCGCTGACGCTGAGACTGTCGCGGCTCATGCCGATCCGCTTTCGGCTAAAACCGCGTTCAATGCGTCGCGGATCGCGCGGGCCTGTTCGCGGGTTATGTAAAGCTGCGTTTCCCCGCCGTAAAAGACTTTTTCGTCTTCGGGACAATCCTCAATAAAGCGCAGGCAAACGTCGTCCTCAAATTCCGCGTCAGCCGCGTCGATAAAGATATCCAAATGCATCGAATTATCCAACAAATGAATCGTCATTGCGCCTCCTTTTCGTTTATTATATCAGCGCTCCCGGAGGAAGCGGACGCGGGGACGGCGCCGCTGCCGAGCGTCACAACCTGCTTGACCTGTCACAGGAATCGGGGTAAACTATAATTACTACGACAGACATAGAACGTCAGATAAAGTACGTCCGTCGTAATAATTTGGAATCCGGACCGATTTGATAAGGAGGGAGCGCTTGGAAATTGACGAAAGGACGCAAAGGATCAGCGCCGATAGTATTCGCGGCTACACGGATATCATCGTTCTGTACCTGATCCGGGAGAAACCGGATTACGGATACTCGATCTCGAAACGGATCCGCCTGACCAGCGCGCAAAAATACGCGATCAAGGAAACGACGCTGTACAGCGCGTTTACCCGGCTCGAAAAAAACGGTTTTATCGAATCGTTCGACGGAACGATCAGCGAGGGCGGACGGCGGACCTATTATCGGATAACGGACGCCGGCCGCGATTACTACCGAACGAAATGCCGGGAATGGCGGCTGACGAAAGAGGTCGTCGACAACTTTATCGCGGCGACAGACTAAACAAAAAACCTTGGAGGGAAAAAATGGAAGAAATCAAGTCTTACTTAGATAAAATGTTTACCGGTTTGCCGATGACGGATAAAGTCCGCAAGGCCAAAAGCGAACTATTGACAATGATGACCGATAAGTATCGCGAACTCATCGCCGAAGGCAAAAGTGAAAACGAGGCGCTCGGAACCGTTATCATGGAGTTCGGCAACCTCAACGAACTTTCCGACGAACTCGGGCTGACCGAAGAAATCCGCAGCGCCGAAGAACAGACCGTCGTCTTGACCCGCGCCGACGCCGAAGCTTATCGGCGCGCGAATCATAAATACGGGCTCCTTTTTGGAATCGGAGCCGCGCTGTTTATTCTTTCGCCGATCCAACTGATCGTCAACGGCTTCCTCGGCAGTTGGGACGTCGCTCCGATCCTGCAAAGTCTCATTTTCACAGCAGGATTTTCCGCGCTGCTAATATTTATCGCCGCCGGAACCGGACTAATCATCTATAACGAGACGCAAAAACCGAAACTGAGGGACTTAAAAAAATCGCTCTTCCGGCTGGACGCGGAAGCGCTCGCTTACGTCCGCGAACATCAGGCGGCAGAAGAACGGCGCAATACGTTGCTGACGGTCGCCGCCATCGCCAGTTTCATTTTCGCAGCGATTCCGCCAATCGCAGCGGGGATTTTTGCGCGAACCGGCGCGCATTTCATTGACGACGCCATCGGGATTTTTTCCGTGATCGCGGTGCTGCTGATCGTCGCGGTCGGCGTCGGGCTAATTATTTTCGCCTCTGTCAGCAACGATTATTTCAAGGTCATGCGCAAAGAACGCGCAGCGTATAAACCGACCCGGCTCGACCGAAAGGTCAACGGGATTATCGGTTCGATTTGGGCGCTGACAACCCCCGCCTACCTGATTATCAGCATCCTGACAAGAGCCTGGGCCGTCACCTGGATAATCTTCCCGCTCGTCGCCGCGGTCAGCTCGATTATCCGCATCTCGACCGGCGTCAAAGATCCGGACGATATATAACCTATCCGTTGGCGCGGCTGAAAAGGTCCGGCGCGCTTTGCTGTTGAATCTATCTGCATCGTTAGAAAAATTATCTGCATATAAATTGCGCCTTTATATGCAGATAAACGATTTTCCGGCTTGTTTATCTGCAGATCCCTTGGTATGCTTGCATGCAGGAAACAAGAGGATGCAATGCGGAGATTCGATTATTCTTTTTTGGATTTCCTGCGTATTCACCCTTTCCGAGACGGAAATGGAAGAATGCCCGGACTCTTATCGCTGCTTCTGTTATACAAAAATGGGTTCGATATCGGCAATATATTTCCTTCGAAGAACAGATCAATCGTCATAAAGCCGCATATGATGAAGCGTTGCGGCAGTCCCCTGATCGTTGGCGCACAAATGAGAACAGCTATTTCCCGTTTATTGAAAACTTTTTATTAACCCTGTATCTGTGCTACCAGGAGTTGGATAAGCGTTTTGCAATCGTCCATGGAAAGAAAGTTACGAAAAAAGCCCGCGTTGAGGCAGCAATCCTGAACAGTCTTACGCCGCTCTCCAAAACAGAAATTTGCAAAATTCTCCCGGATATCAGTCCTACGACCGTCGAAGCCGTACTCGGCGGCATGGTTAAAGAAGGCCTGATCAGGCGGATCGGCGCCGGACGAGCCACAAAGTATATCAGGAGCTGAAATCTGAATCGGATGACGCGATATCCGATTTATCGAATTCAACGTCGATCCCGCTTCCC
>JASBYO010000072.1 GCA_029983925.1 Flexilinea sp. | reverse complement strand
TACATCTCCCCACTCTCAGCTGCTTGTCAGATATACCTTTTGGAAACGAAACAAAGTTAATTCGTTGGGTAGAATTATCTGTCCAAGTGAATACGTATTTCATAAGTCTGAATCTTTTTTTTACGTATTCCGTATTTAAAAATGAAGCTGAAAAGGCTCGTAGAATAAGGCTTGATAATGATGATAAATAAATACAGAAAGCGAATTGAACAAAAACTGGCGTGGATCGTTGTCGCAGGGATCAGCCTCGCGGCGGCGGCCTGCGCGATCGGCGCCGGAGCGGCGGCGGAGAAAGAGGCCGCTTCCGCCGCGACGGTTACGGTCGATACGGCGAATTTTCCGCAATTCCTAAGCATGATCGGCTACATCAAACCGCTCAAGTCGGAAACGATTAAATGGGGCGCCGAGGGCGTGATTGAGAGCTGCTCTTTTGAACTCGGCGAGACAGTAGCGCGGAATCAGGTTTTAGCCGCGCTCGAGGACGAATTTCTTTCGCCGGATATTTTCAGCGCCGTCGCGGCTCAAATCCAATCCCAGGCGACTGTTGACGCGATGCGGATTAGCGACACGGCGAAAACAGAGGCTTATCAGGACATGATCGACAAGGAGAAGGCGTTGGAGGACGCGAAAAAGCTGCTTGCGGGAATGGATTATCCGGTGGCGACCGCTGATGAGCTGAAGGCGGCTGAAAAACGTATGATCGCGGCGCGCGACGCCTATGAAATCGCCGTCGCCGACTTTGAAGGCGTTAAGCTCCGAATAGATACCGATCCGGAGCGTTACGAGAAAAAGAACGCGCTTCAAGTCGCGATGAACGCGTATTTTCAGGCGAACAACGTTTTCGAATATTATCGCGACGGCGTCAGCGAAGCGGCGAAAGCGCAGGCGCGCGCGAAAGTTTTAACGGCGCAGGCGGCGTACGATCAGGCGGTCCGAAAATATAACGAGTTCGGAGAAAACCTGTTTAATACGGCAGAACTGACTGAAAAAATTAAGGAAATTGACGCGGCGACGAATATCGTTGATCTTCGCCGGGTAACCGCTTCGATCTCCGGCGTCGTATCGGCGTCAAACTGCGAAGTCGGGCGTTACGTTAAAAAAGACGATATCCTCGCGATTATCAGCGACACGAGCGGGTTTTATTTTCAGATGAACGTTTCAGAATTCGATTTGGATAAATTGAGCGTTGGAATGGATACCGATGTTGCCTTAGACGCCTATGGCGGAACGGTCTTCAACGGCGCGATCGCTTCGATAAACGCGACGCCGAACGTCTCGGATAATCCGCTGGCAGCGCCGGTTTATTCCGTATTGGTAGCGCTCGATCCGGAGCAAGATCTTTTGAACGGAAAAGGGTTGTATCCGTCGATGACCGGCGTGGCCTCGATTCATATCGACGACCGCGAAGATATCTTATCTATTCCGACTTCAGCGCTGCGCAACGATTCGAACGGAACCTACGTCGAACGGATCAGCGCCGGAAAGGTCGAACGAATCACGGTCGAAACCGGAGAGTTCGCCGGCGGCCGCGTTGAAATTATCGGAACAAACCTGAAAGCGGGCGATCAGCTTATTTCGGAACAAGGCTCCGTTCAGTCCGGCGCGCCCGCGCAGCCGTAAAATCAGCATATTCAAAAGGCATAGGAACAATCATGACACAAGCTGAACAAAAACAAATTAAAAAGAAATCCTCTCGATCGAAGATCGTTATTATTATTCTCATTCTGGTTTTGGCGGCCGTCTGGGGCGCGATCGCTTACGTCTATCTCGGACAACAGCGCGCGAAACAGGCTCTTTTAGAGGAACTGGCGAACGCCCCCGTTCCGACGTTAACGCTGACGCGCGGCGATCTGGCGGAAACGGTCGGCGATCTGACCGGAACGCTGCGGTCGAAACAGAGTATTTCTCTTTATTGGAAAGCTGCGGGAACGGTCGATACTGTCAACGTCGAGCTGGGCGATAAAGTCGAAAAAGGCGATATTCTCGCTTCTCTTGCAACCGGAACGATTCAGTCGTCGATTATCGAAGCGGCCGTTACGAAAGAGAAAAAAGAAAAAGAACTCGAAAACCTGATTACTTCCGATCTGGCGCTCGCCGCGGCATATAACAATATGATTCAGGCGAAAAAAGCGATCGATACGGCTAAAACCGCGATTAATTCGCTCGGATTGGCGCGGAATAATACGACCGAGCTGAACGCCTATTACCAGGATTATCTCGACGCTCAGGCGTTTTATGAAGAAGCCGCCGCGTCCTTCGAACAACTGAAAGACCGCCCCTTGGACGATTTTGACCGTCAGATGGCGGCGGAAATGCTCGAAGGCGCGAAATCGAGCGTTTCCTCGGCCGAAGCGACTTATAACTGGTACAACGGCGAAGTCGACCCGCTCGAACTGAAAAAAGCCGAAGCGACGCTCCAGCTCCGGGAAGCCGAATATCGCGACGCTGTCCGCGCGTACGAAGAAATTAAGGACGGTCCGACCGAAAATCAAATTAATGCGCTTCAGGCGGAAATAAACGCCGCGGCCGCGACGGTCCGGACGGCGGAAATTATCGCCCCGATCTCAGGCGTCATTACCGAAGTCAATGCCGCGCCGCTCGACGTTATCCAAGCCAACTCGGCCGGTATCGTCGCCGAGACGCTGGCGATCCGGATGGACGATTTATCCGCTTATTACGTCGACGTCGATATTCATGAGAGTAAGATCAACGATGTCCAGATCGGGCAAACTGTCGAGTTGACGTTCGACGCCGTTCCGCTCGTAGAATACAGCGGAAAAATCTCAAATATTTCGATCGTCGGAAAGGTAACCAATAACGTCGTTCATTTTCCGGTCACAATCAAATTGGATCAGGTCAGTCCGGAGCTCAAACCCGGAATGGTCGCCGATTTAAAAATTTATACGAAGGAATATAACGGCGTCTGGGTCGTTCCCGTCGGTTCGATCGGAACGGACGCCGACGGCGAAAGCGTTATCGCGGTTCAGGAAGCGGACGGATCGTACCGCGATCTGACGGTGACGGTCGGCTTTTCGGACGGCGTAAAAAGCGAGATCAGCGCCGACGGTCTCGAAGAAGGGCTGATAATCCGCGAGACGTATGACAGCGGTTTTTTAGGCGCAAACAATCCGGCGAACCTGTTCGGCGCCGGAGGCGGGAATTAACCCCGCTCGGGAACAGACAATTTTAGAGGCATCAAGATGAGCGAACGAAAAGATCAAAACGTAATTCATACGGAACATCTCTGTAAATTTTATCCGCTCGGCGATATTGAAGTCCGCGCGCTGAACGATATTTCAATCGATATTAATTACGGCGAATTCGCCGCGATTATGGGACCTTCCGGCTCCGGAAAATCGACGCTGATGAATATTCTCGGCTGTTTAGATCGTCCGACGGCGGGGAAATATTTCCTGGACGGGACGGAAGTTTCAACGATCAGCGACAACCGCCTGGCGGAAATCCGCAACCGTAAAATCGGTTTCGTTTTCCAGAGTTTCAACCTGCTGCCGCGGATTACGGCGCTGGAAAACGTCATGCTCCCGCTCCTGTATTCAAAAAACAAGTCGCATTCGAAAGAACGCGCCATGGAAGCGCTCGACCAGGTCGGCCTGGCGAATCGCGCTAAGCATAAGCCGAAAGAACTTTCCGGAGGTCAGCAGCAGCGCGTCGCGATCGCCCGCGCGCTCGTCAACGATCCGGAAATTATCATGGCTGACGAACCGACCGGAAACCTCGACTCCAAATCCGGGAAAGAAATCATGCAGCTGCTTATCCGCTTGAACAGGGAAAAGGGCAAGACGGTCCTGATGGTTACGCACGATCCGAAGATCGGCGCCGTTGTCCCGCGCGTGATATCGGTTTTTGACGGGATGCTCGGGTCTCAGGAAGAACAGGAAATTTTACAATCCTGGCGCCAGATCGACTACAGTCAGGCGACGGACGAAGAACGCGCCGCCGTCCGCGACATGATCGCGGCTAAAGCGCGCGAACAGGAGGAACAGGACGCGAAAAACGGCGTCGTCCGCGAGGAAGAAGACGTACACGAAGGGAACGCCTCCGCCGCCGACGCGATCGCCGAAGCGTTCGGAACCTCGAACGTCTCGAACGGAACCGCGGAGCCGGCGGACAAGGGAACTCCGCAGGCGCAGGGATAAAACCGGAAAGTCGGATGACCGCGATGAAACTGAGCCATTTACTGAGCGAAGCTTTTGAAAATGTGCGCGCGAATAAAGGGCGCTCGTTTTTGACGCTGATCGGTATCGTTATCGGAATCAGCTCGGTCATTACCATTCTCAGCGTCGGCCTCGGCGTTCAAGCGTACGTCGACGATCAGATGAGCGGGTTAGGGTCCAACGCCGTGATGATCAGCGAAGGCAATTATTCGATACAAACGCGCAACAACCAAACCGTCTCGACCGGCGATATGGAGGAAATTTGCGGGCTGCCGTTCGTGATCGATTGTTCGCCGAGCCTGACCGAAATTAAAATCGCCACGGCTGAAAACGGAAAGACGCTCCCTTTGACAATTTTGGGGTACAGCGCGGCGGGTATCGCCTTGGGCGGGAACGAGCTGATTCACGGACGCGCGTATACGGAAGAAGAAGTCCGAAACGCTGAACCGGTTATCGTGACCTGGAGCCCGGTCGCCGAACGTTTATTCCCCGGCGAGAAAAACGGCGCGGTCGGCCGTAAAATCCGAATCGATAACGTCACGTACGAAATTATCGGCGAATATCTCGAAGGCGGATTCGGCCAGTCGTTCGCCGATCAGATGAATTACGCGTCGGTTCCGTATACGGCGATGCAGCTGCGCATGAGCGGCGGCAACCGTCATCATTACGGCATGATGCTGGCTTTTATTGACGAATCGCTGCTGACGGTCGAGGAAGGGATGACGCGGATTGAAACCGTTTTGCGCCGCCGTCATGATATTCCGGCCGGGCGTCCGGCTGATTTCATGATAACGACCTCGAAAGAGATGATTCGGCTCGTTTCCGTCGTGACTTCGACGTTCCTGATCTTTCTTTCCGGCGTGGCCGCGATTTCGCTTCTCGTCGCGGGGATCGGAATCATGAATATCATGCTCGTAACGGTTACAGAACGAACGCGCGAAATCGGGCTCCGAAAAGCTGTCGGCGCGCGGAACAGGGATATTTTGGTCCAGTTTCTTTTCGAATCAGCGTATCTTTCGCTTTTCGGCGGGCTGATCGGGATGACGACCGGACTGCTGGCCTCGTTCGGTCTGACGGCCGGGCTGCGGCTGATTGAGCGCGGGTTTGAATCCGTTCGCGCCGTTGTAAATCCCGGCGTTATCGCGTTTACGGTTTTTTTCGCCGCCGCGTTCGGAATCGTTTTCGGGCTTGTTCCGGCTCGGAAAGCGTCCCGGTTGGAACCGGTATTAGCGCTCAGGACGGAATAATACCGGTCGAAATCGGCGCGGGCGGGGGAGATAGGATAAAAAAAGGTAAAAGAAAATGAACGTTAAGTTCTTGTTTTGGGAATCGCTTAGAAATTTACGCGCGAACCGCGGGCGGTCGCTGCTGACCGTTTTGGGAATTCTGATCGGCGTCAGCTCGGTTATCACGCTGACGAGCCTCGGTCTCGGCGTCAAGGCGCAAATTAATAGCCAATTATCGGAATTTGGGACGGACGAGATTTACGTCTACGCCGGAAATTATTCCAGCGAGAAGTACCTCTACGCGCCGCTGACGAACGCCGATATGGAAGCCGTTTGTGCGCTGGAGGCGGTAAAAGATTGTACGCCGGAAATCATGAACCGGCAGATCGGCGTCGGCGAAAACGAGAAAAGCCAAACCGTCTTCCTGCTCGGATATAACGAGACGCGTTATGAAAACGAAACGCAGCGGCTTCACTCCGGACGAAACTTTACTAAGAGTGAAGTCGAAGATGCGGAACTGGTCGTGATTTTGGACGAAACCGCCGTGCCGGCTTTTTTCCCTGCCGATACGTTCGAAAGCGTGATCGGAAAATCTCTGAAAATCGGCGGGCTGAAATTTGAGGTCATTGGGGTCGCGAAAAAACGCGGAAACAGCGGAGTTTACGGCTTTTTCTACATTACGGTACCTTATACGACGATTACACTGCGCTATTTTCCGGAATCCCGTAACTCAATCGACACATTCATCGCCCGCTTTGATTCCCAAAAAATAGCCGCGGACGACATCAAGGCGGATATGACCGCACTCTTGCGCCAGCGGCATTCGCTCAGCGGATTGGATTCCAACGATTTCACGGTCCAACCGGCCAAGGAGTTTATTGAATCGACCGATCGGATTTTGACGTCGTTCATCCTCTTCCTCGCTTTTGTCGCCGGGATCTCGCTGCTTGTCGGCGGGATTGGGATCATGAACATCATGCTCGTCGTCGTAACCGAGCGGACGCGTGAAATCGGGCTTAGAAAAGCGATCGGCGCGCGCGGAAGCGATATCCGAATCCAATTTCTCTTCGAATCGGCGTTTTTATCCGTTTTCGGCGGGATTATCGGCGTTATATTCGGATTCATTCTCACTTTCGGTTTGGGTGAACTGATCAAGCTGTCGGATCCCGATTTGAACTCATTTTCGCCGGTTTTCAGCGTCCCGATTCTTCTAGGCGTCCTCCTCTTCTCCGCCGCGTTCGGGCTTTTCTTCGGAATCTATCCGGCGAATAAAGCTTCCGAGCTTCAACCGGTGATCGCGCTGCGTTCGGAATAAGCGGAAGGACCGGCGTGGCGATAAATGAAAATTTGAAATTAGCCGCGATCGCTTCGGATCGCCGGAAAGGGATAAAGAAATGAACATATTCGCATCGGTAAAGGAAGCATTGCGCAGCCTGCGCGCGAATAAAATGCGCTCGGTCTTAACGATGCTGGGGATTTTTATCGGGATCAGCGCCGTCGTGGCGATGTATTCGATCGGCGTGGGCGTGAAAAATAATCTGGCGTCCGAGTTTGAAGCGTTCGGGTCCGACCGGCTGCAAATTTACAGCGGCGGCATCAGCTCGGACGGGCGGAACGAAAAACCGTTGACAGCCGCCGACGCCGCCGCGATCGCGGAACTCCCCTTCGTAACGGCAGTTTCGTCGGCCGACAGCGTCTCCGGCATTACCGTTTCCCGAAACGAAATATCCGGTTCGATCCGCGTTACCGGGATCGACGCGGGTTATCTGACGACGCAGGGCCTGACCATCGAAGCGGGACGGGCTTTTATTGAACGCGAACGCCAGAACGGATCGTTCGTCGCGATTCTTGGGCTCGATAATCGGAAGAAGTTTTTCGGCGAGACGAACGAGTCGGTTATCGGCGAATCGATCCGGATCGATAACCAGGCTTATACCGTCGTCGGCGTTCTTGCCGACAAGTCCGGCGGCGGGGCGACGGTCAATAAAGACATCCTGATCCCGGTTGAAACGTTGGGAACCCGGTTGAATCCGAGTCGGCGCGGCATACGCGAACGGATCGAAGTTAAAGTCAATACGAGTTCGACGCAGCTGACGGCGGCGGAACCCCCGATCAGGGATATCCTGCGCGCGCAGCACGGCTTATCCGAAAGCGCTCCCGACGATTTCTATATCAGCAATATCGGCTCATATTTAGAAACCTTCAACGCAGTTTTCAGCATATTCATATTTTTCCTGAGTTCAGTTTCCGGAATTTCGCTCGTCGTCGGAGGAATCGGCATCATGAATATCATGCTCGTTACGGTTACGGAACGCACGAAGGAAATCGGGCTTCGGAAAGCGGTCGGCGCGAATAACGGTAATATCCGTACCCAGTTCCTGATTGAGTCGGGCGTTTTGTCGCTCTTCGGCGGGATGATCGGGATTCTCTTCGGAATCGGGATCTCCTATTTGGTCAGGTTCGGCGCGTCCATGATGGGGTATAACATTGTCCCGGAAATCAGCCCGATCATGATTTTAGGCGCCTGCGCGTTCTCGATTTTGATCGGCGTTTTCTTCGGCGTTTATCCGGCGGGCAGAGCCGCTGCGCTTCAGCCGGTGATCGCGCTGCGGACGGAATAGCCTCCCGCGGCGAATAGAAAGGATATTTGCAATTCATGATGAAATCTTCACTTCCGTTTCGGAAACGGTTTATGCGCAAGGGGATTCTGACCGCGCTGACGTTGGCGCTGCTGAGCGCCTGGATCGGCGGCTGCGCGGCGAACGCGGGCGTGACGGATACGCCGGAAGCGGCGTCAGAACCCACGGTTTACACAGTCCAGACAGGAAAAGTCACGAAATCGATCGCGATGTTGGGGAATATCGAATATGAGCATACCGCGGTCCTGAAATGGAAGACGGGCGGGGTCGTCGCCGCGGTCAACGTTTCGGTCGGCGACGCGGTTAAAAAGGGTGATATCTTAGCTGAGCTCGCGCCCGATTCCCTCTCCAGCGCCGTTCTCAGCGCGGAAAAGGACTTGATTGAGGCGATGGACGCCGCGGCGGCCGTCATGGTATCCGAGGTCAAAAAATATCAGGCGCTGGCGACGCTTGCTGCCGACGAAATTACGTTGAAAGCGACGAAAGCGGCTCAGGAGAAATTGTATTACCCGCGCGGAACGACGCAGGATCTGCAAATGGCTTATGATTCGCTGTCGTTGGCGGAACAGAATTTCAACTATGCGAAGGAAGATCTGCGCGTCGTTTTGGACAGTTATAAGAGTTGGGGGGAAGACGAAACCCGCTCCACGTATTTCGAATCTTTCAAACAAAACTATGACGCGCTTCAATCGGCTTACGGAAAATGGCGCTACTTGCGTCATGCGCCGGAAGCGGTCGATTTGGCTTTCGCCCAGGGCGCCGTCGCTAACGCGCAGCTTACTTACGACGAGGCCTTAGAGGAATACGAATCGTACCGCGTTATTCCGCGCGCAAAGGATCAGAAGAACGCCGAATCCGCGGTCGAGCTGGCCAAAACGACGTTTGAACAGCGTTACCTGATCGCGCCTTTCGACGGAACGATCGGCAGCGTTGCCGCAGAAGAAAATCAGGCGGTTTCGCCCGGAACGGACGCTTTAACGCTGGTCGATTTATCGGCCTACTATTTGGAAGTCATGGTAAACGAAGTCGATCGGGAAAAGTTAACGCTGAATCAAGCGGTCACGGTCGAAATCGACGTTCTCACGGATCAGCGATTCGACGGAACGATTATCAAAATCGACAGCGCCGCGACGGGAACCGATCAGGGTCCGAAAATAAAGTCGCTGATCCGGCTGAATGAGTCCGAGGCGCGGATCCGGGCCGGGATGACGGCTTCCGTCGAATTCCCGCTCGTTACGCGCTCCGACGTTCCGGTCGTTCCGATCAGCGCGATCACGGTGAAAGACGGCGTCCGTTCTGTAGAACGGATAACGGCGGACGGAACGGAAACGGTCGAAATTCAGGTCGGACTGCTGAATGCGCTCTGCGCCGAGGTCGTCGGCGGAAACCTGGCGCTCGGAGACCGGCTGTCGGTCTTATCCGTAGACGGGCGCTTCTATGAAACTTGCGGGATTTCGAATCCGGGGGAACGCGCCGAGGATTAAGTCCGCCGGTTCGTCATCGCCGCATGAAAGAAAGACAGGAACGAAAAATATGGATCATAAAATTCAAGTCGAAAAGAAAAGTAAAAAACCCGGCTGCTTCATCGCGCTGCTGATACTGCTTATTTTGATCTCCGGGGGCGGTTTATACGCCTTGATGACCGGAATGCTGAACCGGAACCTGATCCCGGCTCCGGGAACCGCTGCGGATCCGTCGGTGGCAACCGTCGAAAACGGTCCGCTGATTGCCATGATCGACGAAGTATCTGGTACCGTCCGCTCCAACCGCAGCATCACGCTGAAATGGAAAACGACGGGAACGGTCTCGGCGATTTACAGCGAGATCGGCGCTAAAGTCAAGAAAGACGATGTTTTAGCCGAATTATCCGAAGATACGCTTCCGGTTTCGGTTTTGGCGGCGAGCGTAGAGTTAGCGCAGGCGGAGGAAGATTACGCCAAGCTTCAAAATACGGCGGATAAAGTCGCCGCCGCGTTAAGCGATCTCGTCACGGCTCAAAAAACGGTCGATACCGCGAAACAGGCGGTCGCTGATCTCGACCCGTCTTTGGCGTCCGAAGATGAGATTCGGATCGCTTATGAAACGTACCTGAAGGCACAGGCGCAGTTTGACGCCTCGAAAGACAAATTTGAGGAAGTCCGCAGCGCCGACCCTGATAACGACGCGCGCCGGAAGCGAATCGGCGACGTCGTCGGATATCGAAACGCGCGCGACAACGCGTTAGCCGAATACCGGTTTTATCTGGACGGAGGCGACGCGCTTGAAAAAGAGGTCCGGGAAGCCGCGCTCCAATTAGCGGAAGCCGCGCTCGAACAAAAACAGCAGGCCTACGAAGAAGCGAAAAGCGGTCCGACCGAGGCGGAGTTGGCGGCGGCGCAGGCAAAAATCGCCGCGGCTCAAACGACGATCGATACCGCGAAACTGATCGCGCCGTTTGACGGCGTCGTTACCAAGTTTGATACCAAACTGAACGATACGATTACCGCCGCTCAAGTCGATACGGTAACGGCGGTCCAGATCGACGACATTTCGAAGATGCTGATCGATATCGCCGTTTCCGAGCTGGAAATTTCGCAGGTCGAATTGGGCCAGAACGCTGAAATCAAGTTTATTTCGATCCCGGGAAAAACGTATCATGGCGTCGTCTCCGCGATCGCCGATACCGGAAAGACGAACAATAACGCCGTCTCCTTTGACGTAACGATTCGGCTGACGGACGCGGATGCGAACGTGCTGCCGGGGCTGACCGCCGATATCAAGATACCGATCGCCGCAGTCGACGAAGCGAATTACCTTCCGATCAGCGCGGTCTATCTCGAGGACGGCGAAGCGTACGTGAACGTCGTCGGCGCGGACGGATCGAAGACGCCGCTTCCGGTTAAGCTGGGGATCAAGAGCGGTTTGTTCGTGGAGATTCTTTCGGACGAGCTTAGTGCCGGTCAAACGGTCGAGAACTTTGAAATGAAGAAAGAAGAGACGGATAATATGCCGGTCATGATCGGGTTCTAAGACCGATCGGAGGAGTTCAGCGGAAAAGTCCCGCCCGGAAACGAGCGGGACTTTTCATTTTTAAGCGCCGTTTTCTTCGGCCGAAAAGCGGAAAAAGCGCGCTTTAGCGCTTTACATGGACAAAAGCGAGATCTTAATGGACAAAAGATAGACGTTTATTAAATCGGTCTCGATTTATTCTATAATGTAGAGAAAGAGCGTTTTTACGGAAACGCCGCCAATTCCGGGACGAATTTGAAATTGTAAGCGCCGCGCTTACCAAATCGGGAGCGACCCCTTGTAGAATCAGGGAAAACAAAAAAAAAGGAGAAAGCCGCCTTGCCTCGACCGGGAAGTCGGATTCAGAAAGCAATTCGGAGAAACGTTTATGAATGCGAATGAATTTTATAATGAATTTGAATTTCACTTTTTATTGATGGCGGAGAACGCTTCCGCGCTGTTCGAGTTGGACGCGAATAAGGAAGAACTTTGGGAGCTTTATCTGAAATCCATCCCGTCGGAAGCAAACGGAATTTTTCGAAAACGCCGCTGCTTTGATTGCTCGAGCTGCCATGATTTTTTCCGGAAAGCTGGGAATCTCGCCGTGATCCGCGACAACAAACTGACGACGGTTTGGGATTTCGAGACGGACGACGTTCCCCGACCCGCGCTGACCGCGCTGAGCGAATATTTACGCGACAAACCGGTCGCGAACGTTTTCTATTCGGACAGCGCGAAAATCGGAACGCGCCGCAACCGCGAGCGGCTCGAAGACGGGACGATTCATACCTGGGACCATTTCGCGCTGACGGTTCCGAATTTCAGCGTTGTCGGTAAGTACGATATCCCGTCGTATAAAGCGCGATCGCGCGATACCCAAGCCGTTTTCCGACGATCGCTGACCGAACTTAACGAAGACAGCGTTCGAACGGTTCTGGAGCTGATCGCTCAGAACTCGCTGTATAAGGGCGAAGAATGGGAATACGCGCTGAAAGAATTCCTTAAGTATAAGAACGCTTTTATGCGGCTTCAGACGGAACGGGAACGCGAGCTGTTCGCCTGGGAAAAGTCGGTCGCCGCGGGAGGCGTCGTCGGCCGGATCCGCAATCACAGCATGGGAACGCTGCTGATCGACATCAGCGAGGGGACGGCGCTCGACGAAGCGGTACGGAAATACGAAGCGATCGTCGCGCCGTCGAACTATAAGCGTCCGAAACCGATCTTTACGCAGGAAATGCTGGACGAGGCGAGGAAGGAACTTTCCGCGCTGGGGTACATGCATTCGCTGGCGCGGCGGCACGCGACGCTCGACGACATAACGGTGAACAACATCCTGTTCAGCAACCGCGACGCGGCGGCGCGCATCGCCGGTTCGGCAGACGATATCTTCGCCGCGATGGCGAAAGAAGCGAAAACGCCCGAACGGCAATTTACGCGGGTCGAGGAAGTCGCGATCGGCGACTTTATCGAAAAAGTCCTCCCGACGGCGAGCGAAATCGAAGTTTATTTCGAAGGGCGCCACAGCCTCAACATGGTTTCGCTCATCGCGCCGCTCCATCCGGAAAGCAAGACGATGTTCAAATGGGACAACGGTTTCAGTTGGGCGTACAGCGGCAACCTGGCGGACAGCGCGCTGCGCCGCAACGTCGCGAAAGCCGGCGGGAACGTTGAAGGGGTGCTGCGCTTCTCGATCCAATGGAACGATACGGGCGAATATGATCCGAACGATCTCGACGCGCATTGCGTAGAGCCGAACGGTTTCTTTCATCTTTATTTTGGCAATAAGTATGATCAAACGACCGGAGGCTTTTTGGACGTCGATATTACCGACCCGAAGCATAACGTTCCGGCGGTTGAAAATATTACCTGGCCGGCAATCGGCAGGATGCTCCCCGGGAAATATCGTTTCAGCGTTCACGGTTACACGATTCGAGGCAAAAGCTCAGGGTTTCGGGCGGAAATCGAGTTCGGCGGCGAAATCTACGCTTTCGACTATCGCCAGCCGGTCGGGCAAAGCCAATCCGTCGACGTCGCGGACGTTTTCCTGGAGAACGGCGCGTTCCGGATCGACGCGAAGCTGCCGTACCAGAACGCGTCGCGGGAAATTTGGGGACTGTCGACCAACCGTTTC
>JASBYO010000071.1 GCA_029983925.1 Flexilinea sp. | reverse complement strand
CTGACGACCAGTGCCGGGTTATTTGATCATCCCTACCCTAAAAAGGAATTCGGGAGTATAATATGAGTATGTGAAAGAACGCACAAATCGAAAGATCATACGTTCCGAAAATAATTTGTAGGTTGTATAAGAAGGAGTATTATGAATCGCTTTACATTGCCGCGTGATCTATATCACGGAAAAGATGCCCTTGCAGCGTTGAAGACGTTATCGGGTAAAAAAGCCATGATTTGTGTTGGCGGGGGGTCGATGAAGAAATTCGGGTTCCTCGATAAAGCGAAGGCTTATCTCGAAGAAGCCGGTATGGAAGTCGCGTTTTTCGAAGGTATCGAACCGGATCCGTCCGTTGAAACGGTTATGCGCGGGGCGGAAGAGATGATCAAATTCCAACCGGATTGGATCGTTGCGATGGGCGGCGGATCCCCGATCGACGCTGCGAAAGCGATGTGGATCAAGTATGAATATCCGGAAACGACTTTTGAAGATATGTGCAAGATTTTCGGTCTTCCGAAACTGCGGACAAAGGCTCGTTTTTGCGCGATCCCGTCGACGTCCGGCACGGCGACCGAAGTGACTGCGTTCTCGATCATTACCGATTATAAGAAGGGCGTAAAATACCCGATCGCCGATTTCGAAATTACGCCGGACGTTGCGATTGTCGACCCCGCGTTGGCGATGACGATGCCCCAGAAACTGGTTGCGCATACGGGTATGGACGCTATGACGCACGCGGTCGAAGCGTATGTCTCGACGGCGAACTGCGATTATACCGATCCGCTCGCGTTGAACGCCAGCTTGATGGTAAAGGCCGATCTGGTTAAATCGTTCAACGGTGACGACGGCGCTCGCGAACGGATGCACAATGCGCAGTGTATGGCTGGGATGGCGTTCTCAAACGCGCTTCTCGGTATCGTCCACTCGATGGCGCACAAGACCGGCGCCGCGTTCGACGATTTCGGCGCTCATATTATCCATGGCGCGGCGAACGCGATGTACCTGCCGAAGGTTATCGCCTATAACGCGAAAGACGCGACTGCGAAGAAGCGCTATGGCGCGCTGGCCGATTTCCTGAAACTGGGCGGCAGCAATGACGACGAGAAAGTCGCGTTATTGATTAAGATGCTGCGCGGCATGAACGATGAATTGCGTATCCCGCACGGAATTCAGTCCTATGGCGCCGACAGCTACCCGACCGAACAGGGTTTCGTTCCGGAAAAAGTCTTCCTCGAACGATTACCGAAGATCGCGGAACTGGCGATCGGCGATGCCTGCACCGGTTCGAATCCGCGCCAGCCGAACCAGGAAGAAATGGAAAAACTCCTGAAGTGCTGCTACTACGACTTGGACGTCGATTTCTAAGCGTTCCCCTTTTGAGTAAACTGATGAAAACGCCGCCGAATTGCTCCGGCGGCGTTTTTTTGCAGAGAAGTTTCTTTTTTATTGACCTTTTTCGATTTCGTAGGGCCAGCTCATAATCCCGCCGAAATCGTATAAGCGCGTATAGCCGAGTTGACGCAAAACGTTGACGGCTTGCGCGCTCCGGTTTCCGGAACGGCAGTAAATCAGCAAAGTCGCATCCTTATTCGGCAGAATTGTTTCGGCGTTGGCAGGAAGTTCGTTCAACGGCGCTAAAATAGCTCCGGGAACATGACCGTCCGCGTATTCCGCCGCGCTTCGGACGTCGACGATCGTCACGCCGCCGGCTTCCATCATTTTCTTCGCCGTTTCTGCGTTGATTCTTTCCGCGATCGCGGCGGCTTCTTCGCTCGCGCCGCTTTCAGCCGCGCCGTTCGTTTTCGCTTCGGTTTTTTCGGACGGCTTTGCCGTACAACCCGAAATCGCGACGACGAGAATTAGCGCGATCATGATTATTGTATAATAGCGATCCATAAAATTCAGGGCTCCTTTTTTTGACCGGTTCTTAATTCCCGCCGATCAGCGGTTTTCGCTCATATTTCTCTTCAACGCGGCTGAAAAGCCATGAGACGACCGTTCCGGCGACCAGCATGATAACGCTGACGATAATCGCTATCGGCAGCGATAATCCGCTTTCCGCCAACCCCGCGGTTCTGAATGCCGGGAAAACGACCGCCGGGAAGACGGCTAACGACGATCCGATCACGGTTCCTAAAATGAAATGGTGCATCCCGCCGTAGTAACGGTCGAACAGGAAGGCCATCAGCCGCGATAAGAGCAGTACGCAGACGACCGCGCCGAGCCCTAACGGGATGATGACGCCGAAATCCAACACCTTGATCCCATCCGCCATTTTATCGTACAGCCCGAAATAAATCAGGAAATTCGACGGGGACATACCGGGAACGATGAATCCCAGCGCGAACAACATGCCGCTAAAGAACCAGACGATCGGCGAGGGCGTTACCTGGGTCAGGTTCTGTTCCCCAGCCATCAGGATGCCGAGCAGCGCCAACGCCGTGATGATCATGATTACGATATGGCCGGGCGCGCGTCCGCGCTGGCCTGCCGTTCGGAATAGCGATGGGAAAGTCCCTAAAACGAACCCGATGAAAAGACAGACAAATTGCGCTTTGTATTTCCCGAAGGCAGCGGAAACGACGGTTGAAAAAAGAACGATCCCAAGCCCGACACCGATAAAAATCGGTAAAAAGAAACGTACGTTCTTCATGAAATCTTTGCGGAAGTCGGCTAAAAAGTGAATAAGCGGGTCATAGATTCCGAAGATAACCGCCATGACGCCGCCGGAAAGCCCGGGCAGAATCGCGCCGATCCCAACCACCGTACCTTTAATTAAGCGAATGAGCCAATCCATTCGAATTCCTCCATAAATAATTTTCTCGATTGAATTCTATCAAAAATTGGTATGCGGCGTGGAGCGGGCGATGAAACATGTAACAAACCTGCGCAGGTTTTGCAATTTTCCGCGAATCTGATATAATCGGCATTGTTAATCAGCGGGAGTCGCCAAGTGGTAAGGCATTAGCCTTCCAAGCTAACACGCGCCGGTTCGAATCCGGTCTCCCGCTCTTTTTTATTTAAATTACGGCTGTTTCAGGACATACAGAAGAAAGAGTAACCGTCTCATGAAACAGAAAAAAGCCCAAAAACGTATTAGCCTCGCCGTATTATCGTCGCCGACGATCCCCGAAGCCATCGCCTATTTCTTAACAGCGAAACGCGCCGAAAACGTCGGGAAAAGATCCCTGAAACTTTATGAATATCACCTCGGACGCTTCGCAAAATTCGCCGAATCTGAGGGCATTAGCCTCATCGAAAACGTCAATAGCTTTCTGATTTTAACGTATCTTGCAAGCGTCGTCGACATCTGGAAACCGTCAACCCGTCATATCGCGTTCCGGAACATTCGGACGTTGACCTACTGGTATGAAGATTTTGCCGACAGTGATTATCAATCCCCGTGCCGTAAAATGCGTGCATCGAAGATCCCGAAGAATAAAAAGCCGACCGTTGACCTCGAAACTTTCCGCGCCTTGCTGAGCGGGTGTATAGGATGGAACGCTGATCGCGACAAAGCGCTTTTACTGTTCGCATTTGATTCCGCGATGCGCATGAATGAAATTCGGGAATTGAACATCGAAAACGTTGATCTGATTACCGGACGCGTTGAAATTTTGCACGGCAAAGGCGATAAATTCGGGATAACGAACGTTTCCGCGCCGACATTGCGTGCGTTGCGGAAATACTTGAAACCCCGCTCGGCAACGCGGGGCGTTGAGCCGTTATTTGCTGCTTCGACCGATGCGCGGTTATCCATCAACGGACTTTGGTCAATTCTGTTGCGCGTTCAGGATCGCGCCGGCGTCGAAATCCACGGTTTCCATTCGTTCCGGCGCGGTTTCGGTACAGAATTTATCCGCAATGGCGGTGACGTTTCGACACTACAAAAAATCTACCGCCATTCGGATGTATCAACGACAATTAGTTATTTAGGGCTGACCGATAACGACATAACGCGCGCGCATAATGCAGCCAATCCGGTGACGCGTTTGTAGCGCGCTATCCGGCATTATATCGTTCGAGCAGATTCAATGTCTCGATGTCGTCGAGAATATCTTCCAGCCGGCAGCGGAGCGCGGCGCAAAGTTTCAACAGCGTCAGCAGTTTCGCGCCGTTGATGTCGCGCTGTCCTTGTTCGTAATCCTTAATCATCCGGAAACTTACGCCGGATAATTCGGCAATTTCCCGTTGTGTCAATTCGCGCATTTCGCGCATTACTTTTAGTTTCGATTCCACGATATAATTTTGGGAAAGAGGGGCGAGGTCGCACTTCCCCGCCCGACTTGTTTGCTGGCTATCGTCTCCTAATCACGATCTCGACTTCGAACTTGCCGATAATGATTGAGAAACGAAGCCAGTTTTTTCATCTTTCCCATATTTTTTATCTCCTTTGTTTCAAAGTTCTGTTGAAGCTGTTCCCTTCAATGTTTATAATTATGCCGCAATAGAGTTATATGTCAAGTAAATTGACATAAATATGATAAAATCAGAGCGGTTAAAATAAAAGCCCGCATGGTAGCGGCGCGGGCTACAGAGCGGGTTAATCGATTGTCTTCCTGCGCGTGACTCCGATCCCGGGAACATCGCCGAAGCCAGCGCGTTCCAGACGGCGCGGCGCGCGGGTTTTATATCGGAATTCCTGAAAATGGGATTCCAACAGGGAAAGACTGGTAGAATTGTGCGGGATGAAGACGGTAGCTACGCTCGATTCAGCTTTAGACGCGCTCTATTCTTACGTCGATTACAGCCGGACGCACGTTCGGGATATACGATCGGCGGTTTTTTCGCTTAACAATATTCGCGAACTTTTGGATCGGCTCGGGAATCCGCAGCGGTTCTTTCGTTCAATTCACGTGGCCGGTACGAAAGGGAAAGGCTCTGTTTGCGCCATGATCGCGGCGGGGTTATCGAACGGCGGATATAAAACCGGATTTTATTCCAGCCCGCATCTATCCCGTTTCAACGAACGGTTCCGAATCGACGGCGCGATCATAAGCGACGAGCGATTGATTGCGCTGACCGATCGCGTTTTATCCGTTTTGGACGAAACGTTCCGTCCGTCCACGTTCGACTTGATGACGGCGATCGCGTTTTTGTATTTTGCGGAAGAAAAAGTCGATTTCGCGGTTGTTGAAACAGGCTTGGGCGGACGGCTTGATTCAACGAATATTTTGGCGCCGATCCTGACCGCGATCACGTCGATTTCGTTAGACCATACGGCCTTTCTCGGCGGTACGATCGAATTAATCGCGGCCGAAAAAGCCGGTATTCTGAAAGCGGGCGTGCCGGCGATTATCGCGCCGGAACATCCGCTCGCTTTAAAAACGATTTCCGATCGGGCGAAAGCGGTCGGCGCGCCGGTCACGGATTTACGCGCCGTATACACGTTCGAAACGGTTTCGGATAGTCTTTCAGGTCAGACGTTAGTAATCCGGGAGCGCGAGGCAACTTATCAGAATAGCAAAAACGGGACGGGCCGGGAGCTGAAGATCAGGCTGAATCTGATCGGAGCGCATCAGGCGGTAAACGCGGGGCTTGCCGCCGCGGCGTTAATTCAGCTGGAACGCGACCGTTTTATCGCGAGCGCCTCGGATTGTTTCGCCGGATTTTCAAAAGTGGATTGGCGCTGCCGGTTTGAGGTTTTACGAATGGACGACGGACGGACGGTCGTTTTTGACGGGGCGCATAATCTCGATTCGGCAGAGAAACTTACGGATACGCTGAACCGTTATTTTCATGCGAAGCGGATCTGTTTTGTACTCGGATTTTCGGAAGATAAGGACGTTCGCTCGATCACCGAGCGCTTCGTTCAAATCGGGTCCGAATTTATCGCGACGCGCTCGACGCATCCCCGCGCGGCAGATCCGGCGGAAGTCGCGGCCGTAATTCGGGGATATAACCGTCATGCCGTCGTAACCGATTCGCTTGAAGATGCGATTTTCAAAATACGGTCGATGATTGACGTCGAGGTCTTTGTCGTAACCGGAAGTTTATTCGTCGCCGGCGGAATTCGGGAGCTTTTGAGCAAAACAATCAAGTAAAATTAAACAATTCGGGATTAATTTGACGATCCCATTTTTTTGGAGTAGATATGAGTAGATCAAGCTGGTCTGATGACGATAACCAATTCGGCGGATTAAAAGCGATTACCGACCGTGCGGACGAACTGTTAACGATCCCGAATTCCAAATTGGATAAAGACGGCGGATTCGTCGCGCCGGTTTACGTCGTTCGCGACGCTATTCTTTATCCGCGCATGATCACGCCGGTATTTTTCGACGGGGACGACGATCTTCATTTTTTCGAAGCCGCGAACGCTTTTAATCAGATCGTCGTTACCGCGATCCCGAAAAATCCGAAGAAGAAAATTTTTTCGCGCAAAACAGATTTTCTGCCGATTGCGGTTGAGGCGGCGATCGGTACGCCGGTCCCGCTTCCGGAGGATCACTATTCCGTGCTGCTCCAAGGGCGTCGGCGCGTTACGATTCAACAGACGCAAAAACAGGATGGCGTTTTGTTGGCGTACTGCACCCTGACCGACGAAGATTATCAATCTTCGTCACGGGAGATGAAGGCGCTCGTTCGCGTCACAAAGAACTTATTCGAGCGGATTGTAACGATGGATCGGAAGCTTCCGGACGAGTCTTACGGTCTGGCGGCCTCGATCGACGATCCGGTTTGGCTCGCAGATATGATCATGACGACGATTTCGGTCCCGCGCGATATCCGGCTTGAAATTCTTCAGGAAGCCGATCCGGCGAAACGGTTGCAGATCGTTAATCAGGTACTGGTCAACGAGCTTTCCATTTTAGAGGTTGAATCTAAAATCAGCGAGAAAGTTCAGAATGAAGTTGATCGCAGCCAACGCGAATTTTACTTGCGCGAGCAGGTTAAAGCGATTCAAAAAGAACTGAATGAAGACGATATTTTTACGCGCGAGACCGAGGAGCTTCGCGCCCGGATCGCTTCGAAAGGTTTCCCGGAGCCGGTTCTAAAAGTGGCGGAACGCGAGTTGGATCGACTGGCTGCGCTGCCGCCGATGTCGCCGGAAATTACGGTCTCGCGGACGTATCTCGATTGGCTTTTAGACTTACCCTGGTCGGAGAAAACGGACGATAATTTGGACGTTCTCAACGCGGAACGCGTTTTAAACGAGAATCATTACGGGTTGAAGAAGGCGAAGGATCGGATTCTTGAGTTTATCGCGGTCCGATCGCTGAAACCGAAGAAAGAGCGCCAGCCGATCCTCTGTTTCGTCGGTCCGCCAGGCACCGGGAAAACGTCGATCGGACGTTCGATCGCGGACGCGTTGGGGCGGAAGTTCGTGCGGATTTCGTTAGGCGGCGTTCGCGATGAGGCTGAGATCCGAGGCCATCGCAAGACGTACGTCGGAGCGCTTCCCGGACGCATTCTTCAGACGATTAAGCGGGCCGGAACGGTCAACCCGCTGTTTATGCTGGATGAGATCGATAAATTAGGGAATGATTACCGCGGCGATCCGGCGTCGGCGCTGTTGGAAGTATTGGATCCGGAACAAAATCATACTTTCGCCGATCATTATCTTGAGGTTGAGTACGATTTATCGCGCGTCATGTTCGTTACGACGGCGAATTCGCAGGATTCGATTCCGGCGCCGCTTTTGGATCGAATGGAAATTATCGAGTTTTCAGGGTACACGCAGGAAGAAAAACTGATTATCGCGAAGGATTACCTGATTCCGCGCCAGTTCGACGAAAACGGGATTGAAGAAAGCGAGCTGACGCTGAGCGACGATGCGGTTCGCCGCCTGATCCGCGAATATACTTATGAGGCCGGGGTCCGTAATCTCGAACGGGAGATTGGGAAGGTCTGCCGCAAGATCGCGCGGAAAAAAGCCGAGCGGTCAGAGTTCCCGAGCCGGATCGATTCGGATCAGATCGAAGAGCTGATGGGGCCGCCGGTTTACTTCGATTCGGAAAAAGAGAAACGCGATACGGTCGGCGTCGCAACCGGGATGGCCTGGACCGAGAACGGCGGCGAGCTGACGACAATCGAAGTCCTAAGCTTTGAGGGAAAAGGGAATTTGCAGCTGACCGGTCAGTTGGGCGATGTCATGCAGGAATCGGCTCAGGCGGCGCTCTCGTATATCAAAGCTAATACGGGGCGGTTCAATGTCCCGATCGCGCTCTACGATAAGCTTGATATTCATGTTCACGTTCCGGAAGGCGCGGTCCCGAAGGACGGACCGAGCGGGGGGATTACGTTGGCGACGGCGATGATTTCGGCGCTGACGAATACGCCTGTGAAGCGCGAAGTCGCGATGACCGGAGAAATTACGCTGCGCGGACTCGTGCTGCCGATCGGCGGGCTGAAGGAAAAAGCGCTGACCGCGCTTCGCGCCGGGATCAAGACGATCGTTATCCCGGAAAAAAACCGCAAAGATTTGGTCGAACTGCCGAAAGAGGCGCTGGACCGTTTGACGTTCGTCTGCGTTTCGACGATGGACGAAGTTATTCCGGTCGCGTTCGGCGGGGTCGATCCGCGCGCTGCCGATTCCTTAGCGCAGCCCGAGGAACAAGAGGAAGATTAAAGTTCCGGCGTCGGAATTATCTTTTCCCGATCATTTTCGAAAAGAGGGCGTTCAATATTGCAGCGCCCTCTTTTTTTTCATCTCAAGCCGGAACAGGGCCGCGGACTCCCGGCGGTTCAACCGCGATAACGCCGTTCCAAATCGAGCAGATATCGTTTTATCTCAAGTCCTCCGGCGTACCCGACCAGATTGCCGTCGCTGCCGATGACGCGATGACACGGAATGATGATACCGATCGGGTTTCTGTGATTGGCGCCGCCGACGGCTCGGACGGCGGCGGCGTTTCCGATTCTAAGCGCGATGTCTTTATAGCTGCGCGTTTCGCCGTACGGAATTTCCGTCAGCGCCTGCCAGACGCGGCGTTGAAAATCGCTTCCGCGCGGTTCGAGCGGCAGTTCGAAAACTTTTCGGGATCCGTCAAAATATTCGTGCAGCTGCTTGATTGTGCTGCGGGCGAGGTCTTCTTTCGGTGGATCCGCGCTGAGTTGAGCCTCAAACGCGCGGTCCAGTCTGACGACCGCGTTTGCGCAGATCGTCAGCCGGTAATTTCCGAGCGGCGTCGGGAAGACATAGGACGATTCAATCATTCGCGTATCCTTTCATATCGTTTAATCGTTCGCTTCGCTTTTTCTGTCGGATTTGACGGGAAGACCGGTCCCGGCGATTTCCCATAGATATAACGACGCTGTCGTCGCATACGGCGCATATCTCGCCGCTTTTATATCATAGAATTCCCGTGTAACGGGTTTCTGTTGGTAAAGTATTTCCATGCCGCGGCGGATTCCCAAGTCTTTGAAACTGATAACGTTCGGCCTTCGGAGCGAGAAGATCAGGACCATTTCGACCGTCCAAAGCCCGATTCCTTTAATCGTTGTCAGGCTTTCGACGATTTCCTGATCGCTTTGCGTATGGAACTTGTGCGGTTGAATCAGGCCGGAAGCGACCTGATCGATCACGGCGCGGATCGTATTCGCTTTCCGTTCCGAAATTCCGGTCGCGCGAAGCCGGTCCGCGCTGACAGCGCGCAGATTTTCAAAGTTCAGCGCGCCGAATTCGGATTCAGCTCGGGCGATGATGCTGTCCTGAGCCTTTCCGGAAATTTGCTGCCCGATAACGGAATGAACGATTGCGATAAACGGATCCGGTTCAATCCCGCGGCGAAGAGGGCGCATCCGATCGATAACGCATCCGAGAATCGGGTCGCTGCGCCTGAGATGGTCAAGCGCGGCGTTCGTACAGGTCAGATAAGCCGGGTCGTCATGGTTCATTCTTTAAATCCTTTCGGCGTATATTTAACGCCTGTTCGTTATTATACACTGGGAATTCAGCGAAGCTCGGGCGTATTCAGGCGCTTTCCGATCCGTTTCGCGCCGATCTGAACGCAAACGAATCGTTCCCTATCAATAAAAAACAGGTTCGGGGCTGGACCTCGAACCTGTTTTGCTGATTTGCGGCGGTTAGAATTGAACCGTATTATATAAGAGCGCCGGCTCGGTTGGGACGAATTTCGTCCAATCGTCGGAGCTTTTGACGTTGAACGACGCTTTATGATCGTCGATCCATTTCGTATACGTCGTTTCAAGCCGGTTGGCAAGATCGCTTGCGGTTAACGGATGCGAATCATGCGCGACGATTTGGATAATATGGAATCCGAAATCGGAAGCGACGGGCTCCGCCGAATAGGTTCCGACTTCCTGCGCGTATGCGGCTTCCTCAAACGGCGGAACCATTCGTCCGCGCCCAAACCAGCCCAAATCGCCGCCGTTCTGAGCGTTCGACGCGTCGGTTGAAACTTCCGCGGCAATTTCGTTCCATTCTTCGCCGGCGTTTAATCGTTCAATCACGGCGTTCGCTTCTTCTTCGGTCGCGACGAGGATATGCCGCGCCCAGACCATGTCTTCTTCACGCGGGATTTCGGCTTCTAACGCGGCGCGGACTTTGTTGCGCAGGAGTTCGTAATAAATCTGCTTCCGTTCGAATTCGAGATCGGTATATTCATTGGACGCGAAGTAGTTTTCCGAATTCTGATTGAACATCTCTTCCGTATACGGCGTTTCGGTCGGCAGCGGCTCGCTTTCGGCTTCCGCGTCGTTTTCTTCGCCGTTTTCTTCCGGCTCGATTTCCGCGGATCCGCTCCCGTCAACGTTGGCCGCTGCTTTTTCCACGACCTCTTCCGTCGCTTCTGCAGCCGCCGGATTTTCCATTGCGGCGTCTTCTTCAATAACGACCGCGGTTACGACGATTTCGTCTTCTTTGCCGCTGTCCGTTTCGTTTTCAACGCCCTCAACGGTGGCTTCAAGAACGATTTCCGCCCCTTCGGCCTCAGCTTCTTCGGATATGGTTCCATCATCGACGACGGCGGTCGCGGCGATTTCAAGCGTTAAGTCTTCCGCGTTCGGGCCTTCATCTCCAAGTCCTTCCAAGTCGTTTTCAGGGGCGATTTCGGTCGGCTCCGGCGTCGCCGTGTAGTTGAGAAGCGCGATCTGGTCCTCGGACGGCGTCGGCGTATCTAAGATCGGGAGCGCGGTCGGTTCCGGCGTCGGCGTTCCGTTCGGAAAGTATCCGAAAAGTTCCTGGAGCCGGTTCGTGACTTCTTCGTCGCTGACTGAAAAGCCTTCCTCTTTCGCCGCGTAGTCAAGAACGAGACGATCGACAAGCGAGGTAAAAACTTCCGCGCCGATAATTGGGGCGTATTCGGGCGCAAGCTGCATCTCGTACTGCGTGCGTTGATTTTCGTCCAGCTGCATTCCGAACGATTGATACAGCTGCTGCATGTATTCGTAATTTGCGATCAGGTTCTGGCGCTGGTAGCGTACCGATTTTTCAAAGTCGGAAACGGTGATTTTCTCGTCATTCACTTGCGCTAAAACTTTATTCGGGCGAATTACGCCGTTATAAAGCAAGCCGAAAATAAGCGTCAGCGCGATAACGCCGAGAACGACAAAACCGGAGACGCGAAGGATACGGATCTGCTGCGTTTCCTGTTCGTGCCGGCTGCGGGCGGCTTTATTCTTGAAGTGCGGACGCTTCGGTTCTTTTTTTTCAATAGGCATTTTTCACGCTCCTTAGAAAAAAGGGCACAGAAGTCCGACTTCTATGCCCGGGATTGATATTAAATCGGATTGTTCAGCGAACAACGTCCTGGTATGGTTCAGACGTGTACGGCAGCAAGGCGATCTGGCGAGCTCGTTTGATCGCGGAAGCTACGGCGCGCTGATGTTTCGCGCAGGTACCTGTCTGACGACGCGGGCGGATTTTTCCTTCTTCGGTAACGAAGCGGCGGAGTAAATCCACGTTTTTATAATCAATTTCTACCGTTTTTTCGGAGCAGAACTGGCAAACTTTCGGGCGCGGTACGAACCGGCGACCGCTTCCGCCACGGTGTTCCTGCTCATTTAAATTTTCATCACTCATCTTAACTCCTGGTGCGCTCATGCTGTTTCTTGAGCGAGCGTTTTATCAAATGAACTTATTTGCTTTCAACCGCGGCTATCATGTACCGAAAAATGTTCTCAACGAAGCGGAGATTATTGGATAACGGTTTGACCGCGTTCGGATCCAATTTCGCGGTAATGAGAACGTAATGACCATCGCGCTGCTTCTGGATTCGATAAGCGAGGCGGCGTTTGCCCCAGTCATCGATATTCTCAACTTCACCGCCGCTTTCGGCGATCCAACCTTTTACCTTCTCGTTTAAGTCGGTAATCGACTGCTCGTCAAGATCCGGATTCGCAATATAGATGATTTCATACTGTTTCATTGCTTCTTCCTCCTTTCCTCGGGATTGCTTCCGACGCTGCGTCCGGAAGCGGAAAGATATTGCCATCGGCAAATCAAACGGAAATTAGTATATCATAAAAAGCGCAACGCGGCGAAAAGTCAGGAAAAGGGACCCGCTTCCGGCTGCTGTCTTTCAGGACGGAACGCCGCCGGCTAAAAGGAAAACGAATCGCGCCGCGGCTAAAAAGGTTCGTCTCCGGAGATTTTTCCTAATCGGAGCCGGTTTCTGCGGATGTATTCGTCCTGAAGCGTCCACATTTCGGCTTTCTCTTCCGGATCGCTATGGTCATATCCGAGCAAATGCAGCAGGCCGTGGATCGTCAACAGTGAAATTTCGTCCTGGAGCGTGTGGCGACCGTCGGCGGCCTGATCCGCCGCGCGTTCGACGCAGATAATTAAATCGCCGAGAAATTCGCGTCCGGTTTCAGGGTCGATTTCGTCCCCCGCCGGAAAAGAGAGGATATCGGTTGCGTCGTCGACGCTTCTGAACTGACGGTTCAGCGCGCGGATCTCGTCCGCCTCGACGAGTGAAAAGGAAACGTCCGGCAGCTCGCCGGGGTAAAAATCGCGCAGCAGATTTTCAGCCAGTAAATTTATTTTTTCGATGTCGATCGGCGGGAACGGCCGTTCGGTTCGGTTATTGATATCCATACGCAAATTTCCGGAAAAGAAAATCGATTATTTGGGCGCTTCGGCTATGATTTCGGCGATTTTGACTTCCGCCGTTTCGGCGCTTTCCGATATCGGTTTATCCTCCTGCGCTTCGGCCGCCCGGTTGCGTTTAATTTCGGGATATTTGACGCGCGGGTGATACGTATTGATCAGTACAGCCGCAAAGGCTTCGCGGATTTTCGTCATATCGTTCAATGTTAACGGCGCGTTGTCCATTTGGCCGTTGGTCGTATAGTAATCGAATACGCTCTTGATCATGGCGTTGATTTCATCGATATTTTTCGGGTTTTCGGCGCGCGCGCGCGCTTCGGTCGTATCGGCGAGCATCAGGATCGCCGTTTCTT
>JASBYO010000070.1 GCA_029983925.1 Flexilinea sp. | reverse complement strand
GGGAGGCTGATGGGGGTCGAACCCACGACCTCCTGATCCACAGTCAGGCGCTCCGCCATTGAGCTACAGCCTCCGTACAACGCAGAAAAGTATACCACAATCCGCCGGCAACCCGCAAGAAATCTGACAGGATTCGCTCGTTTTCAACGTATAATTAATCGCGAAAGGCACAAGTGAAATGAATCGAAAATCCACCTTCCTCATCCCAATCATCCTGACCCTTCTCAGCGTCGGCTGCGCGCGTTTATATACCGCCGATCAGGTTAACAGCACCGTCTCAGCCAAGATCAAAGAAGTCGCCGGTTATCAAAAAGTCAACGTAACCGTCGAAACAATTATCGTAAAGGAATACGTCGTCGTAACCGCAACGCCGCGTCCGACCATGATGCAACCGCTTCCCTACGAAACCGCGACGCCGGTCGGATTCAACCGGTACAAAGCTGAGGACGTTTTCGCGCAGTTAGCGATTAACGGTTATCAAATCAGGCAATACTATTTCGATCTTTCAAAAGAAGACCTCGGCACGGCCGGAAACTATATCAAATCCGCCTCCAACTTCGCCGTCGATACCGGCGCAGTCTCGTATAACGGGATTATCTTTAGTTTCGAAAACGAAGAAAACCTGCTGAAAGCTTACGACATCCTAAACATCGCGCCGATCCAGGAGAACGGTTCTCTTTTCCGCGTCGGGAATTTCCTGATCGAGATGGAGAACGAGACGATTCGCCCGATTTTAGACCAGCTCGGAACGCTTTCCGTAACGTTCAATCAATAAGCGGTTCCCATTGAGCGAAAAAAGAATAAACCTACTATCCGCTCTTTCGTGGCTCGCGCTCATCATCGCAGCCGGCGTTTTCAGCGCTCTCCTCTATAAAACGTCGCCGTACCGGCTCCTTCGCCCTTATCCGTTTTTCGGAGCAGCCGTCGCGGAAACCGAATCCGGAAACGCGAACGGGCGAATTATCCGCATACCGGCGCACGCTGCCCGCGACGGACGGCCGTTTCGAATCGATCAGCGTCCAATCACGATCGGAGCCTATCTGAAATGCGTTCAAGCCGGGCGCTGCGCCGAGCCGCACTACCGCGGCTACTTCGAGAAATACGTCCGAAATCCTTTCTTTCGATCGTTTCCCGTTACTTACGTCGCCGTATCCGAAGCGCAACAATACTGCGCAGCGCATGGCGGGACGCTTCCCACCGCGGCGCAATGGGAAGACGCGGCCGGCGCGCAGCTCGGCTGCCGTTATCCATGGGGAGACGAAACGCCGTCTATTATCTACGCGAACTTTGACGGTCTCTACCAAGGGCTTATCCCGTCCGGCTGGCTTCCCGCCGGTGCGAGTCCGCTCGGCGTCCTCGACATGGGCGGAAATGTCCGCGAATGGGTCAGCGACACTGTCCCGAACGCCGATCCGCAATGGCCGGATGAGAATATCCTGAAAGGCGGCGGTTCAAGCGACTACCCGAATCAGCTCGAAATCGCAGCATTCCAGGTTCACAGCGGCGCGTCCGCCGGATTTAACCGCGGATTCCGCTGCGTTTATCCTGACAATGAAGCCGGCAGCCGAAAATAGTCAGGTCCCGACGCGTCGCCCAACGGCAGCGTAAACGAAAAATCGGCGCCTTTCCGATCCTTCCGATTTCCGGCGGTCAGCTTCCCGCCGTGACCTTCGATAATCGCGTTTGAAATATATAAACCGAGGCCGACGCCATTCGCCGACGCCGCGGTCTCTTTCGCGCGGAAAAACTTCTCGAACAAACTCGGAACATCCTCCGGCTTCACGCCGTCTCCTTCGTCCAGCACCGAAACGCGTACGCGATCGCCTTCAACCGAACCTCTGACGTCGATACGTCCGCCGCGCGTATACTTGATTGCGTTCGCCAGCAAATTGCTCAAAACCTGCTCGATTCGATCCGGATCGGCGTAAACGGTCGGAAAATCCTTCGGGAAGAAAGTCCGAATGCGGTGACGGTTTGTCTGCGACTGAAGCCGCGACGCAACGCGCTCGCTCAGATCGCGAAGGCTGAAATCAATCCGGTTCAGCCTCAGCGTTCCGGACATCATCCGCGACGCGTCCAGAAGATCGTTAATCAACTCCGTCAGCCGATCGGCCTCTTCCTCAATCACCCGCAGCGACTCGCTCATGAGCGCCTGGTCCCAATGCCCGTCCTCACGCTGCATCGTGGACGCGTACCCTTTGATCAACGCGACCGGCGTCTTGAGTTCATGGCTCACCGTCGAAATAAACGTATTCTTCAGCGCGTCCGCCTCTCGGAGTTTCGAAATATCCTGAACCGAGGCGATCATGCTCAGCAGCTGATTCGCCTCGTTCAGAATCGGAACGTATTTAATCGAAACCGGGACCGTCTGGATCGGATCGTCGCGCAAGATCAGATCGCCTTCAACCGTCAGCAGCGAACGGCTCGTAAACGGCCAGCCGCCCGCGATCCCCTCGGCTAACGTCATGCCGCTGATTTGGCCCGTCAGCCGGATCAGCTCGTCATGCGGCATACCGATAAACGATTCTTCCGCGAATCCGAACATGCGCGCGAAACTCGGATTGACCCGCGTCACGACGCCGCGCGAATCGGTCGCGACGATCCCGTCGCTCAGCGCGTTCAAAATCGCGTCCGTTTGCATCCGGCCGCGCAAGTTATCCGTATACAGCGCGGCATTGCGAACCGCGACCGCAGCCTGTCCGGCAAAATCGCGCAGCAGCGTCAGATCGTTCGCGGAAAATTCGGAACGGAACGTCCGAAAAATGACGATAATCCCCAAACGTAATCCGCCGTGAACCAACGGCAGCCCTAACCCGTCGGTCACGTTAAATTCGGGCTGGTTGCGAACGCGATCTATCAGCATATTAATCTCGATCGGACGTAAATTATCCGGCTGATCGTCCGTCGGGAAATGTTCAAGGTAGGTCTCAATATACTTAATCATCGCGCCGGTCATACCGTACCCGGCTTTCACCGTCCAGCCGCTTGTCGGGCTGCTCAACGCGATAAAACCGGACGTCCCGGATAATAACTCAATCGAAATCCGCAGCATCCGGCTCAGCAGCGTATCTAAATCCAACTCCTGCGTCATAAGACGGATCAGCTGCAACAATAAATCACGTTGACGGACGCGAATATCCTGAAGCATGAAAAAGTCTTGTCCCCCTTTTCCGATTATAATCAACATTATAATTTACAAATCCGCGCGAGGCTGCCAAACAAAAACCGCGCCCGGTTTTTTGAGGGGAACACATGGATAAATTGGTGATTATCATGGACATGAACGTCGGGTTCGCCAAATCCGGCGCGTTATACAGTCCGAGAACCGAAGCAAAAATCAGACCGATCGCCGAATTCTGCCGAAAGATGAAAGAAGAAAGCGGCGCGACGATCGTCGCGCTGACAGATACGCATTCGCCTGCGGATCATGAATTCAACGTCTTTCCGCCCCACTGTTTAGAAGGCAGCGGGGAACCCGAAATCGTTCCTGAGCTGCGTCCTTTTTGCGATCGGATTATCCCGAAATTCACGACCGGCGGATTCTTCGAGGTTCAGGAATTTCTGAAGACGGATCCCGTCTTTAATTGGAGCGATTTCGGTGAAATCTGGATCGTCGGGTGCTGTACCGACCTCTGCGTCTTGAATTTCGCGATCATCGTCCAAAAATATCTCGAAAACGAATACCATTTTAAGCGGATCGAACGCGTTCCGCAGCTCGTTATCCCGTTCGATCTAATCGAAACTTACGACGCCGAAGGGCATGACGCCGAAGCGATTAACAGATTTTACCGCTCGCAATATCCGTTACATGGAATAAAGGTTCTCTAAATGAAACATAAAAATCGAAGCGCGTATGACAACCGCAACCTGACGCTCCTTGTTGATTTTTACGAATTAACGATGAGCAACGGTTATTTCAGGCAAGGGATGCGCGATCAAATCGCCGTTTACGACATGTTCTTCCGCAAAGTTCCGGACGAGGGCGGATTCGCGATCATGGCCGGTCTTGAACAGGTTATCGAATATCTTTCGAATCTGCGCTTTTCCGACGACGAATTAGCTTATCTAAGCGATCAGGACATATTCGCGCCGGAGTTTATCGACTACTTACGCAATTTTGAGTTCCGCTGCGACGTTTGGGCGATTCCCGAAGGAACGCCGATCTTCCCCGGCGAACCGATCGTCCGCGTCCGCGGACCGATTATTCAAGCGCAGCTGATCGAAACGATGATCCTGCTGACGATAAATCACCAGTCGCTGATCGCGACGAAAACCAACCGCATTTGCCGCGCGGCGCAGGGCCGGACAATCCTTGAATTCGGAACGCGCCGAGCGCAAGGCTACGACGCCGCCAATTACGGCGCGCGCGCGGCGTATATCGGCGGAGCCGGCGCCAGCGCCAATACCTGGTCCGATCTCCGCTTCGGCGTCCCCGCCGACGGAACGATGGCCCATTCCTGGGTCCAATCCTTCGGCAGCGAATACGAAGCGTTCGCCGCTTACGCCAGGACCTATCCCGACCGCTGCAGCCTGCTCGTCGATACGTATAACACGCTGAAATCCGGCGTTCCCAACGCGATTAAGGTTGCGAAAGAGATTCTCGAACCGATGGGGAAACGGCTTGCCGGAATCCGCCTTGACAGCGGCGATATCGCCTACCTGTCGAAAAAAGCGCGCCGGATGCTGAACGAAGCCGGACTAAACGATTGTAAAATCTTCGCGTCGAATTCGCTCGACGAACGGATTATCCGCTCGCTCCTGATCCAAAACGCCGAAGTCGATATTTTCGGCGTCGGCGAAAAGCTGATAACCGCGGCGAGTTCGCCCGTTTTCGGCGGCGTTTATAAACTCGTCGCCTTAATCGAAAGCGACGGCAGCATTACGCCGAAAATCAAACTTTCTGACACGTTCGAAAAAGTTACTACGCCGGGGTTCAAAGATGTCTGGCGGCTGTACGAGGCCGGAGACAACCACCCGCTCGCGGACGTCCTGACGCTGCCGCATGAATTTATTGAAGATAACGCCCCGTACGAAATTTTCGACCCGCTTGAACCTTCAAAGCGGAAAACGGTTACGAACTTCTACGCGAAAAAACTTCTCGTTCCGATCTTCGAAAAAGGGGAGCTCGTTTACGACGCGCCCGATCTCGAATCGATCCGGGCTTTCTCGAAAAAACAAGTGTCCGAGCTTTGGGACGAAGTTACCCGCTTAGAAAATCCTCATCAGTATTACGTCGATCTGTCCCAGGGACTTTGGGATCTGAAGACAAACATGCTCAGGGAGATCCGTTCCTACGTCCAAAGTATTAAATAATCGATCCGGTCCAATATTCATAAATAAGGAGAACAAACTGGTCATGAGAATTTTCAGAACCGCCGTTGTCGGTTGCGGGAAAGTCGGCGCGACCCATGCCGAATGTTTCGAAAAAATCGGAAACGCAAAATTGAGCGCTGTTTGCGATATTGACGCCGAACGCGCGGCGGCTTTCGGAACGAAATTCAGCGTTCCGACATATACCGATATCGCCGCGATGATCCGCGAACAAAAAATCGACGCCGTATCCGTCTGCACGCCGCATCCGCTCCACGCCGCGCAGATCATAACCGCGGCGGAAAACGGCGCCCACGTCATCAGCGAGAAACCGTTGGCGGCATCTTTGAAGGATTGCGACGCGGCGATCGCCGCTTGTAAAAATGCCGGCGTCAAACTCGGCGTCGTCAGCCAGCGTCGTTTTTATCCGCCTTTCCGACGCATGGACGAAGCGATTAAGGCCGGGAAAATCGGACGCCCGATCGCGGCGACGCTCGAGGTCATGGGTTGGCGCAGCGCGGAATATTATCAAATGGACCCATGGCGCGGAAAATGGATCGAGGAAGGCGGCGGCGTCATGATCAACCAAACGCCCCATCAGCTCGATCTGCTCCTTTCCGTTATGGGCGATATCGACGAACTCTACGGCTATTGGGACAACTTTAATCATCCCGAAGTCGAAATCGAAGACAGCGCAATGGCGATCATTCGATTCAAATCCGGCGCAATCGCGAATATCTTTCTCTCCAATTCCCAGAAGCCGGGCTTGTGGGGGAAGCTGCATATTCACGGGCAGAACGGCGCTTCCGTCGGCGCGCAAATCGAAGGCGGATCATCGTTTATATCCGGCGTAACGGCAAAGGTCGAACCGCCGTTCAACGATATCTGGACGATTCCCGGAGAGGAAGCGAAACTGGCGGATTGGAAAACGGAAGACGCCGCGTTTACCGAAGCGCATGACCCGATGCGTTATTATCATGAATTACAGCTGCGCGACTTTCTCGACGCGATTGAAAACGGCCGCGAGCCGCTCGTCAACGGCGAAGCCGGACGAAAAACGGTCGAACTGATCACGGCGGTTTACCGAAGCCAGCGCGAGCGGAAACCCATCAAGTTCCCGCTCAACAGCGCCGACGACGCCGATTTTGACGGCCGCTTATCCTATCCGCTCTATTCCCGAACGCGGCGAAACGACAATTAAGGAGAACTTTACATGTCTGAAATGATGAACGCTCTCGTTCTGACCGAATATAAAAAAATGACCTTCATGAAAGTCCCCAAGCCGGAGATCAACGACGGCGAAGTCCTGATCCGCGTTAAAGCCTGCGGAATTTGCGGCTCCGATGTCCATGGTTTCGACGGTTCGACCGGACGCCGGCAGCCGCCGATTATCATGGGGCATGAAGCGGCCGGCGTGATCGAGGCGGTTGGGGCGAAGGTCGGCGGCTGGACCGTCGGCGATCGCGTCACCTTTGATTCAACGATTTACTGTAACCGCTGCGAATACTGCATGAAGGGACAAGTCAACCTGTGCGGGAACCGCCGCGTTCTGGGCGTCTCCTGCGGCGACTATCGCCGCGACGGCGCTTTCGCCGAATATATCGCCATTCCGGCGCATATTTTATATAAACTGCCGGATAACGTTACCTTCGATCAGGCGTCGCTGGTCGAGCCGCTTTCGGTCGCGCTCCACGCGGTTAAC
This sequence comes from Flexilinea sp., assembly GCA_029983925.1. Taxonomy (GTDB): domain Bacteria; phylum Chloroflexota; class Anaerolineae; order Anaerolineales; family Anaerolineaceae; genus Flexilinea. The sequence continues at coordinate 6,617 of JASBYO010000070.1, read as the reverse complement.
CTCTGCCCGCGCGATCTCAACGCCTCCGTAACCGTAATCGGCGCCGGAAAAATCGGCCTGCTGATTGTTCAAACGCTGCGTGCCGCCGGATATGGGAAAATCTTCGTCATCGACCGAAATCCGAGCCATCGCAGCCTTGCGTTAGAGATGGGCGCCGACCGGGCCTTCGATTTCCGCCCGGAAGCGATACAGGAGGTTCGCGCTGAAACGAACGGCGAAGGAACGGATATCGTTTTAGAAGCCGTCGGCGTCGACGAAGCGTTCCATATCGCGCTTCAATCAACGCGCAAGGGCGGGACCGTCGTTCTCGTCGGGAATATTTCGCCGAACGTTAATTTCCCGATGCAATGGGTCGTGACCCGTCAGATTACGCTGCGCGGATCCTGCGCGTCGTCGGGAGAATACCCCGCCTGTTTAGATATGATCGCGCGCGGTTCGATCCGCCTTGATTCAATCATCAGCGCGTCCGCACCGCTTTCCGAAGGCGACGAATGGTTCCGACGCCTTTACGACCGCGACGGCGACTTCGTCAAGGTAATCCTGAATCCGTAAACCGAACTGAAAATCCGAATTTACCGGAACGCGGCCCGAGCTTCCTCGCGTTCCGGTTTTTAATTCCTGCCGTTTTTATCGATACGAATTTCAAAACCGGCGCCGGCAAAACGCAACGGCGTAGAAATATATTACGAATTAAGAAGAGAAACAAAAGAAAACAAATCGAGATTCAAAAAAATTAACCGTACGGGATCTGATCACGATCGGCATGATGGGAGCGATATCGCTTCTGATCTTTTTCACTACCGGCGGAATTGCTGCGTTTACGCTGATCGGGACAATCGCGAACATACCGATCGTGTGCTTCTTTACTTCGATCGCCTGCATGCTCTTAGTTTCCAAAGTCCATAAACTGGGAACGTTTTTTATCATGGGATTCATCAACGTACTGCCCGGACTAACGGCGGCGAATCTCGCCGGACTTATCCTCTCCGCAATCGGTTGGGGGATCGCGGATTTATTCGCGAGTCTTAAAAATTAGCGCGGCAAAAAAATACTCATTTCGGCTTATGTCCTCGGCTGTACGCTTCAATCCGCGCTGTTCACGCTTCCGATGTACTTATATCCGGCGGGCAGTACCTCATCGAAAGAAAAGAACTGCTGCGATTATCGGACACGGTGCTGCAAAAATATTTATCCTATTTTATCTGGCCGGTATTCGGAATCAATATTATTTTAACGATTCTGACGAGCCTGCTCGGAGCAGTCATCGCTTTTCGAATCCTCGAAAAACATATTGGGCTGATCTGATTCTTTCGACGGCTCTGCTTACAGCCCGTCGTCATCCGGTATAATTAAAGCGGTTTCTAAAACGATTCGACCGAAACGCATCGTATCGATCATCCCCGGAGAAGAATAGAATGAGTAAAACTGTCGTTGTCGCCTGTGATCATGCCGGATTTGAACTCAAAAAGACGGTTATCGAAACCGCGGAAAGTTTAGGCTTCCGCGTCCTCGACGTCGGGACTTACGCCGCCGACAGCGTCGATTTTCCCGATTTTGCTCAGCTCGGCGCAGAAAAAATTCTGAACGGCGAAGCCGATTTAGGGATCTTCATGTGCGGGTCGGGCGTCGGCGTCTCGCTCGCCGCCAGTAAAATTCCCGGGATTTACGCCTGCGTCTGCCATGATACCTACTCGGCGCGTCAGGGCGTCGAGCATGACGGCATGAACGTCCTCTGCCTGGGCGCGCGCATTATCGGCAGCGAGCTTTGCAAAGAATTGGTCAAGGCATACCTCAACGCCGAATTTAATCAGGCCGCGAACCAGATCCGACGCCTAAGTAAAATCAAGCGGATCGAAGCCGGGGATTTATATTTATCCGACCGATTAAAACATCTCGAAAAAAGCGGGCAATCGCTGTATCTGCGCTGCGATTCGAACCGTGATATTGATATGCCTGAAATCATCCGCCAAATTGAAGGCCGAACGATTCGCGGCGTCTTCGTATCGCTCGAAGCGCTGTGCGACCGCGTCTGCAACCCGCTTTCGCTGCATAACCGATCTCTACCGATGGCAGCGAATCAATGGGACGCGGCTCAACTGTTCGCGCATACGTTTACGCTGACAGCGCGAAAATTAGCAACGCAGCTCAAACCGATCTACAACGAAAGCGGCGGGCAGGACGGATTCGCGCTGATCGAATATGCGACGGATCGACCCGACGATCCGGAACGAGTCGAGACGGAAATCCGCCGCCTTTGGAAAAGCGTGAACCGCCCGAACCTGATTGTCGCGCTCCCCGCGACCGAAACAGGGATAAAAGTCGGTCAAAGCCTGATTCAAGATGGGATCAATATCGCTTTCAGCGCTGTTTCCGCGCCCGCGCGCGTTGAAAAAGCCGCGGATTCGTTCCTATCGGCGCTCGAAAAACGCGTCCGCGACGGGAAAACGGTCGACACGCTGACAAGCTGCCTGATCTTTGAGGCAGGCGCTTTCGAAAACGACGAAGAAGAAACGGAAACCGCTTTTTCAGGAGAATTGGATCGCGCTTACCGGATGATTAACGAGGCGGATCGGATCTTCCAAAACGAACGAACGGCGAAGCTGCGGGATCTGGGAGCAAAAATTCCGCGCGTCCTTTGGATTAGCCCTGAAGAAAGCGGAATCCGATTCCAAAATCGGCTTATCCGGCCGAATACGATTGCGGCAATGACCAACGCGCAAATCAGCGCTTTCCGCAGCGACGGCGAATTGCGCGTCATGCATACGCGTCCGACTCCGGATTTTCCCGAAGCGGCGAACGATAAAAAGACAGCGGAAAATCTATTTGCGATGTATAAAAATATTGAGGAGGCGAAAATAACTGCCATGATCGAAGCATACCAAAAAATGTCTGACGGCGCAAACGCCGCCGCGGCTGAAGCCGAAAAAGCGCTCGGAGTCCTGGCGGAACCGATCCGTGAAAATTCTAAAAAAATTCAAGATGAATCTATCATCTCCCGAATGTTCGCGAAGGATCCGACCGTTTGGACGTTCGATACCCAGGCATACGCCGAAATCCGCAACCGGCTCGGATGGCTCGACGTATACGAGACGATCGAAAAATCCGCCCCGGCCTACCGAGAGATTCGCGAAAGCCTGGCCCGGGACGGGATTCGTAAAGCGCTGCTGATCGGAATGGGCGGATCGTCGCTCGCGCCTGAAGTTTTAGCACTGACTTTCCCGGAAGCCGCCGGACTTAAACTCCGAATTATCGATTCGACCGATCCGGGGCAGGTCCTTGAAGCCGACGACGATCACCCGTTATCCGAAACCGTCGTCATCGTCGCTTCCAAATCCGGCGGGACGGCCGAAATTCGCGCCGTTATGGATTATTTCTACGCCAAAGCGAAAGCTCAATTCGGCGAAGACGCCGGGAGCCGCTTTATCGCGATTACCGACCCTGGAACGCTCCTGGAACGGACGGCGAAAGAGCTTAATTTCCGGAACGTCATCCTTTCGGACCCGTCGATCGGCGGAAGATTCTCCGTCCTTTCGCCGTTCGGAATCGTTCCGGCGGCGCTGATCGGGCTTAACCTGAACCGAATTTATCAGAAAGTTTCCGAGATGGCGAAAATTTGCGCGCCGTCCGCCCCGCTCGGAGCGAACGAAGGCGCGGCGCTCGGCGTCTTCCTCGGAAGCGCGGCGCTCGCCGGACGCGATAAAATTACGATTCTGACCGACCGGGAGCTGGTTTCGTTCGGTTCATGGCTCGAACAGCTCGTCGCCGAGTCCTCAGGGAAACTCGGACGCGGGATCGTACCGGTTGATATCGAGCCTGAACTTGCGCCGGAAAATTACGCTTCCGATCGGGCATTCGTTTACCTCGATTACGTCGGGGAAAAACGGGAATTCGTCAAAGATCTTATCGCCGCCGGGCAGCCGGTCCTGACCATCCGGCTCAACGATCGTTACGACCTCTTCCGCGAATTCTACCGCTGGGAAATCGCCGTTTCGGTCGCCTGCGCGATGCTGAACGTAAACGCCTTTGACCAGCCGAACGTTCAGGACTCGAAAACGCGGACCGTCGCGAAAGTCAACGATTACAAGAAAAACGGCAAGCTGGAAGAATTGCCGGTCAGTTGGAGCGCGGAAGGCGTCGAAGCCTTCTTCGACTTTGAAAACGCCGCAATGAAAACCGCGAAAACGGTTAAAGAATTGCTCCGCGCCTACCTGAAACTCGCGAAAGCGGGTGAAGACTACGTCGCGATCAACGCCTATATCCCGCGAAACGACGAGACGCTCGAAGCGCTTCAAGCCTTCCGGGAAGAGATCCTGACCGCGACGAATTGCGCGACGACGCTCGGCTTCGGGCCCCGTTTCCAACATTCGACCGGTCAGCTCCATAAAGGCGGCGCGAACAACGGCGTATTTATCCAAATCGTCGCCGATTCGCCGCGCGACGCAGAAATCCCGGGTGAGGGAATGACCTTCGCGACGTTCGAGCGCGCTCAGGCGCTCGGGGATTTCGAAGCGCTCCTGGCGATGGAGCGCCGCGCGCTCCGTCTGAATCTGGGGAATGCGCCGTTGGAGATATTGAAGTAAACTTAACAGTGATAAAGCTAATAAGTTGCAGCGAATAGTCAGATCGGAAACGTTTAAAATCGCTTAAGCTTTTGACATTGATCGACGCGCCAGGGTAAATACCCATTCATTTCTTTTTATTCAAACAGATCTCATCCTACTCTTTATGAAAAACAGGATGAGATCTGGCTTCGAAACCGGCTCCTATTTCGATTATTTCCGGATTAAACCGTCAGCGCATCGTTCTACAACAGAAGATACCCGTTCAAAGCAAATTATAAATAGGGCTTAACAAAGGAACAGAAATCTTCAATTTCACAATGACACAATAAAAATACAAATCCACAAATCACACGATGTTCGCTTATTTTTCGGCAAAAGGAAAACGCTTTTACGCCAATACGATGTTGGTGCCGTGTTTAGCGATTTTTTCGAGCTGTTCTTCGTTTTCAGGAGTTTGGATCGTAACCAATGTATCTATATTCTGCCAATCGCAAATCACATAAACCCCGCGTCTGATAAATTTTTGCGAATCCAACAGAACGATTCTCCTCGCACCGCAACTGGCCGCCGCTTGCTTGACAGGCAGCTGAACGGGATAAGATACAGTAGGTCCGGAACAATCCCGAACCCCCGTGCTGCCTACAAACGCTACGTCCACATTTATCTTTTTGTAAAAATTTTCAACTTCAAGCCCCAACATTGCATCCTGCGCAGTAAAAACCGCGCCGCCAGGGATAGATACATTGAACTTCTGAGAAGTTGTCAAAGCTGTCCGAAGCGAATAAGTTACGATGTTCAATTCTTCATACCGAAATCTTTCATCGCAAAGAAGTTCTTCCGCCAAGAATCGGTTTGTAGAACCGCTATCCAGACTCAGCGCCATATTTGGTTCCACGAATTGCACCGCTTTTTTCGCAATACGGATTTTTTCGGCACGTAAAATATCCTTAGACGTATCCGCCGCGTCGCGAAGACTAGCGCTGCCGCGCGAACGATGTATCAATTTTTGCTCTTCTAAAATCAATAAGTCTCGGCGGATCGTCGTAGGGGTAACATGAAAGGAATCGGATAACTCTTCAACAGTTACTCTTCCTTTTTTCAGGAGCAATGAATAAATCTGGTCTAATCTTAATGAATTGGGCACGAGCGTATTTCCTCATTAGCTTAAAACTTTTTTGAAAATATACCAATAAAATTGTAACGCAGACAGAACAAAGAACAAAAAAGGTGCAAAAATTTTCAATTACAAACATTTCAAACAACATTGTCGCCGATTTTTTTCTAAAGAAAAAGAATTCCGAACATTTCTTTCTACATCTTATTTCTTATAAAAAACCGATTGACTTCTGCAAAAATCCGGTTTTATAATATGTCTAACCAAATCAGTAGTGAAAATAAAGCAAATTCGTACATAGAAAAAGCTCGAAATAAGGAGGAGACCAATTCATAAGGCAAATTATAAGCGCAATAATTATAAGTAACAATAGTTCTAAGCAGATTTTCATTCGCTTTAGGAACAAATTTTTTCTTTATTTGAACACAAAAGAAAGAACTGAGGGATAAATTGATGAAACGGCTGATCGCATTGTTTTTAGCATTGACTGTGTTGTTTGGAATTGTCAATATCAATCAAGCAGCCGCTGAAGAAAAAGGAAAAATTCTATTCTTCACGGCGTTTATCGGGGATTTTGGCTTGTCCGATATGGGTTATCGCGCAGTGCAAGAAATCGCTGAGCAATATGATCTGGAATGGACGTTGGTAGAATATGGGGCTTACGACCCGGCTTTAGCTACCAACTCTTACTGGGACGCGCTGGAAACCAAAAAATATGATTACTTCATTGGTCCAGCCTGGTACATTCAGGATATCGTAGACGACGCCGCGGCGGAATTCCCCGACACAACTTTCATCTATTACGATGTAGGAAAAGGCGTTGAGTTTAAGTCTCCGAACGTATACGGAATTACGTTCGCACAAAACGAATCTTCGTTCATAGCCGCAATTTTACAGGCCTTGATGACGAAAACGGGCAAAATCGGCTGCATCTCTTCCGA
>JASBYO010000069.1 GCA_029983925.1 Flexilinea sp. | reverse complement strand
TCAGGTCGGAATCCGAGCATCTCGCGGATCCGCGCGGCGTTTTCGAGGGTAACGGGAAGATCCTCCGCCAGCGTTCGCTCGTGAAAATGAAAAACGCGCGTACAGGCATGGCAAATCAGCTCGTAATCGTGCGTCACGACGAAAACGATCTTTCCTTCGGCGGCTAACTCTTTCATCAGCTCTGATACCCGGCGCATCCCGTCGTAATCCAATCCCGCCGTCGGCTCGTCGAAAACAAGCAGTTCCTTGCGGCTGATACGGCTGACCGCTACCGCCAGCCGCTGCTTCTGTCCGCCGGACAGGGTATTCGGATGGCGGTCTTTATAGGGTTCAAGCCCGAGCTTTTTTAAGGTCCGATCGATCCGGTTCGCGTCGGCGTCGCGGATTCCGAAGCCGCACTCCTGTTCGACGCTTTCCGCGAAAAGTTCGTAATTGACGTCCTGCATCACCAGAAACGAACGTTTCAATCGGCCGCGTCCGTTTTCACGCCGGTTATCCCAATAAAATCCGTCCTGCCGCGCCGAACGATTTGATTGCGTTTCGGACAGGAACGGGCTAAGCCCGCAGAGGCACCGCGAAAACGTCGTTTTCCCGGTTCCGTTCTCGCCGCAGATCGCGACGATTTCTCCGCCCCGAACCTCCGCGTCGATCCGCTCCAGGAGCGGACGGTTGCGGAAGCCGACGCCCGCGCCGCGCAGGGTCAGGACCGGTTGCGAATCCAAGCGGCTCTGCGGACCGGACGGCGATTGGGGAAGTTCGTCCGCTAAACGAATCGCTCTTAATCCCAGCCGTTTCCGTCTTTCCGCCGTCAGCGCGCGAAACTCCGACTGCGTAAAAACAGCCTGGATCCTGCCTTGATCGAGGCAGACGATCCGGTCGGCCAGTCCGATCAGGTAAGAGAGCCGGTGTTCGGCGATCAGGACCGTTTTCCCCTGCGCTTTGATAAATTTCAGCCGCTCCCTGAGCTCGTCGATCGAACGAACGTCCAGATTGGAGGACGGTTCGTCGAGAACGAAGATGTCGGGATCCGCGGCGTAGGCCGAAGCGAACGCGATTTTTTGTTTTTCTCCGCCCGAAAGCTCGAAAATATTCCTTCCGCGCAGCGGTTCAAGCCGCAGCTCCTTCGCCGTTCGTTCTAAGCGGGCGCGTAATTCGTCCTGTTCGAAACCGCGGTTCTCCAGCCCGAAGACGATTTCGCTGTCGGTATCGACGCTGAAAAATTGCGTTCGCGGGTTCTGAAAGACGGAACCGACTTTTTCGGCGAGCCGATACATCGGCGTCGCGAAAATGTCTTTTCCCTCGATCCGGACCGAGCCGGTCAGGGCGCCGTGATAAAAACCGGGAATAACGCCGTTGACGAGCCGCGTCAGCGTCGTTTTTCCGCATCCGCTCCGCCCGCAAAGCAAAACGAATTCTCCTCTTTCAACAGTCAGATCGATATGATCGAGGCCGCCCTGCGTTTGTCCGTGATAGGAAAAGGAAACGTCTTTGAATTCGATCATGCGCCGTTATCTCCAGACGAATCCGAGGACGAGAAGCGCCGTGAACCCGCAGACGCAAAAAATATCCGCGATTCCCGGGCGTACTTGAACCAGGCTCCCGCGCCGCGCCGGATTCTCGATCCCCCGCGTCAGCGACGCGATCGATAATTCGTCCGCCGCTTTTGACGCCGACATCATCAGCGGCACGTAAATACACTGAATCGTCATAACCGGCTTCGTCAGAAATCCGATCAGGGACGGATTAACGTCTCTCATGCGCATAGCGTCGTTGATCGCGAACCAGTCTTCGCGAATCGCCGGGAGATATCGAAGCAGGACCGCGATCGGGATAACGATTTTCTTCGGAACGCGCGCGCGGTTCATCGCCGCCAGGAACTCGCTGACTTTCGTCGTTCGGACGACGAGCGCCGCCATCATTCCGCACGGATAAACTTTATGAACCAGGCCGAAAAACGCCAATAAAACGCCGCGCGCCGTACCTTCCGTATCTGCCGCCGCCCAACCCGTCAGGGCGTAAATCAGCGCGTAGCTCCCTATCCCGATCAGCGCGTAACGCCATCTCCCGAGCAGCATCCCGAAGAGCGCGACCGCCGCGACAATCATTAAGTTATATTCAAGCGCCGGCGCGATCGCTGCGGCGACGATACATAAGACGATCAGAATAAATTTCGTCCGCGGATCCGGATTCAGGCTAATAAAATTGTTCCGATCCGAAGACCGTGTCATTCGACGATGCCGGCTTTTTCGAATTGACGCTTGAGCAGCACACTGCCGATCCAGCCGCTGAATCCGGCGACGGCCGCGGTCCCGATCAGAATAACCGGAAGCATCCACGGCTGAGCGGTCGCGTTCATCGTATCGATATATGCCTGTTCCGTTCCGCCGTCCAGCATCGAGCCGATCCAGGATTCCCGATTCAGAAAGTAGACGACGTACGTTCCGGTATATCCCAACGAAAAGATCATGTACGACAGGATATCCAGCTTCCGGCTTCGATAACGGCCGATTCCCGCGATGAAATCGGCGAGGACGCCCATGACGATCGATCCGACGACCATTCCCCAATGCATTCCTGTCGCGAAAAGGATCAGGCCCATCAAAATCCCCAGAATCGTGATTGCCCAACGTTTATGGACTTTCGCGATCAGCAGCATATAAATCGGCCCGCAAAGCAGCGCGCAGCCCATCGGCAGATAGAACGTTAGCACCGGGTTGATCCCGAACGGCGTTCCGCCGATCATATTAAATACGAAATAGAGCGCGCTGAATATTCCGATTGTGATCAGATCGCGGACGCTCAAGCTTTCTTCCTGTCTGTTCGATTCGCTTTTCATGATTTCCTCCGTTTTTCAGAAGCGGCGTTAATTAGGTCGTACTAACTTCGCGAATTATATCATGATCGGTCCGGCGGACGGGCAATCGGCTTTCTTCGTCCGATATTCGAAAGATAAAAAAATTCGCCGCTCCGCAGGACGAACGCGCGTTGACGAAATTCGCAGGAACCTGCCAAGGTCCGCGTCTTAGGAATGAAGACCGTCGGTCAAACGAGCATGGAAAATTCCGCTTACTTAAAAAAATAGAGCGGGTGCGCCCGCGCTCGCTCTATAAAAAGTTTAACATAAACTTTTTTCGTTCGGTATTATAATACTGCCCAGTACATTCGACGCAGATTTGTAAGACAAATATGACATTCTTCCTGTCTTGGAATTGTTTTATTTGCCTTGATTTCAGCGAATCCGCCCGCGTAAACGGGAAACCCCCTTAGAATTATCTTATATGCCTCATGAAACTGACGCGAGCGCCGTTCGCGTCAGGTATTTAACTATGTCAACGGAGAAAAAAATGATCCAATTCTTGTCGTTTGTCGGGCTGCTTAGAGCGGGGTGCGAATCGGTCTTGTCTGAAGCGCGCGCTCGGGTTCTGCGCCGCGGCGGGGCAATAGCCCCGCTGCTGATCCTGATATTGGCGCTCGGTTGGAGCGGACTCTTCGCGCCGGTATCGGCTGAGAGCGAGCTAATCCGCGCCGGGAAGACGATTACGCCGGATCCGGAGAAGATTAACGCCTGGAAAATAGAACTGGATCTTGAAGTCCTGGCGCCGGCGGGACGTAACGATACGCTGATCGTTCTCGATCGTTCGGCGAGTTCCGACAGCGATTTCGCGGCTTATAAAGCCGCCGTCGTGTCCCTTGTTGAGACGATTCTCGATCCGGAAAACGGGCAGACGCGGGTCGGCTTGATCGGATTTGACGACGATGCGATCGTTCTTCATGACCTTGCCGGAGCGGATCAACTTGACAGCGTCCGGGCAGCGGTTCAAGCGCTCACGGCGAGCGCTTCCCAAAACGCTCAAGCCGGACTTCATCAGGCGCGAAAAATTCTCGGCGATAGTCCCGCCGCTCGCAAGAATGTTATCCTGTTCCTGAATCAAAAACCGGGCGCCAGCTTCGCGGTCAGCAACCCTGAGGAATACAGCCTGAATCTCGGAAAAGAGCTGATCACGAATTCGATTATCCCTGAGTTCGCTTTTAATTACGACCTGATTATTCGCGACGGTCAGGTTTATCCGGGAACCGCGCCGGCGGTTACTTCGAACGCGGTGAATAGTCTGATTGCGGAATCGATTATTCTGCGAACGGAAGGGATCAACCTGTTTACGGTTTCGATCGACGGGGCGCTTGAAGTAAAGGATTTGATCCTGACGACGGACGCCGCGTTGGCGACGAACGCCGTGAGCGATAATCTTTCCGAATCGATCGTCGATATCGCGATCGGCGCGCTCGGTTTTCCGGGTCAAATCCGCTACTCGGAAAAAATCGCGATGGGTTTCGAGATTCCGGACGAGCTGATCGACACGATTTTCGTCAGCTCCGGAGCGATCGCTTATAATAAGAAACTTGACGAGTTTGTCTGGACGCTGGATCCGATTTGGGAACCGGGGGTTCAGCGTCTTTCATATACGATCCGTCCGAATCAGAATATCTTGCAGATTTTTAATCCGGCGGCGAAAACTTATCCGACGGTTGAATCGGGCGTTTTATCCTACCGCGTCAGCGATCTCGGTCCGGTCGCGTTCGAGGTTGAAGCGCGTTCGGTCGCGCCGATTTTCGTTCGAATCGATAACCATCTCTTGGACGGACTCAATCAGATTGTTAATGAACCGAACCGGAAATTTACGATTGAATTCGCTTCCGAAACGGAAAAATATACGTATCAAATCGGCGCTTATGAAACGAAGATCATCCTCGATTTGGACCAGCCGGGGACGTATACCGTCAGCGAGACGGCGACGAATCAAGGTTCGATGGACGATTATAACGTTTCGATTTCTCCGGCGGCGTTTACCGTCGAACCTGAATCCGGTCCGATCACGCTTACGGTTATTAATCGAATCAATCCGGGCGGGAAGCTTACGATTCGTCAGGAAATCGTCGATCCGTACGGGGACGTTATCGCGGATGACGAGCGGGCGGCTGCTTATCTCGTCGAAGGGCCGAACGGGTTCCGTACCGAAGTCACGGTCTCTCCGAAAGAACCGGCGACGCTGAGCGACCTGGTTTACGGAGATTATCGGATTGTCCAAGCGAAATTATCGGATCGATTCGAAAACGTCGCCGCTCCGGCGGGTAACACGGTTACGGTTAGCGAAAGCGAAAAATTCGGCGAAGCGCTCTTTGTGAACCGCTTTACGCCCGCGCAGACGGATATCGTCGGCCGCTTCGACTGGGTCGACGGCCCGAAGTCGCGTCCTTCGATTTATGTCAACTTGTATCAAGGCGACACGCCGGTTTTTGACGAGCCGACGGTCGTTGAAAAGGGTGCGGCGGAATACGTTTGGAAAAATGTTAACGCGACCGATATGCATGGGAAAGCGTTCGATTTTCGGATCGAGCTGGCTGAGCCGATCCCGGACTATGAAACGAGCTATCCGGACGGCCTGACGATTCGGAACCAATACGTTATCTCAAACAACGGTACGGCGACAGCGACCGTCGAGTGGTATGACGGTCCGGCGATCCGTCCGGCGGTCGCGCTTCAGCTGGTTCGGCGCGTCGGGAAAGGCGAAGCGGAAGCGGTTCCGAACGCCGATCCGCTTCTCGTCAGCCCGGATTCGAACGAAGCGCAGTGGCGCAATTTGGACTTGACGACGATTTCCGGCGAGCCGTATCGTTTCAGCGTCCGTCAGGGGATCCTCGAAGACGGCGTGTTTACCGAGACGCAGCTGAACAGCTATGATACCGAGATCGACGGGTTGACGGTGCGGAACCAGTTCGTCGTCCGAAGCGACGGCGTGGTCACGGCGGGGATTGACTGGGTCAACGGAGACGCCGCGGATCGTCCGACCGTTTATCTGCGTCTCTATCGTCAGCTTGGCGAGTCGAGCGAAGCCGGACTCGTTCCCGGGGCGCGGACGCTCGAGGCTGCGAACGGCGCGGAGAGCGTCAGCTGGCCGGGTCTGGAGCTGACGACGATGACCGGCGAGCCGTATCGTTTTACCGTTCGCCAGGTTAACCGTCTCGGCGAAGATTATACGCCGCCTTCCTATATGAAGACGGAAGACGGCCTGACCGTGACGAATACGTACGTTGTCCCGGAGCAAGGCAGCGCGGCGGCTTCGGTTCGCTGGGTCGACGGACCGGATCAGAAACCGGATATCAGTTTGCAGCTCGTTCGCAGCGTTGAGGGCGGCGAAACGGAAGTTGTTCCCGGTCAGATCATGGCGGATCTTAGCGGCGGCGCCAGCGGCGGCGAGTGGGTTGGTTTAGAGGAAACCGACTTAGACGGAAAACCGTACGCGTTCTCGGTCCGCGTCGGACGAAACGAGAACGGGACGTTCGTCGAGCGCGAACCGGAATCATATTCGGTCAGCGTAAACGGCATGAACGTCGTCAACACGTTTAAAGTCCCGCTGGACGGATCGGCGAAGGCGGTCGTGGATTGGATTAATGGGCCGGAAGATAACCGCCCGACTGTGTATTTGCAGCTGCTGCGTACGACGGTCGACGGCGAGACGGAAGTCGCCCCGAATTTAGCGCCGATCGCGATTGAAAACGGCGAAACGACGGCGGCTTGGGAAGGCCTCGAACGAACCGATTCTTCGGGCCGGCCATTCGCGTTCAGCGTTCGTCAGGTTTCGTTAAACGGCGCGCCGTTCAGTCCGGAAAATTACGTTACGGAGGAAGACGGGCTGACGGTTACGAATAGCTACGTTATTCCGGGCGACGGCGAAATCTTCGCTCAGGTCATCTGGCAAAACGGTCCTTCCGACGACCGTCCGGCGGTTTGGCTGAAACCGCTGCGCGCGATTTCAGGGATGCCGCCCGAAGAGATTCCGGGAACGGAGATTATCAAGCTTGAAGCGGGAACGACGAGCGCGGATTGGAGCGGTCTCGACCGAACCGATCTCGCCGGGAACGAATATATTTTCAGCGTCGTTCAAGGACGCCTGGAAGACGGACGGTTTATTGACGGGAATCCTCCGTCGTACGAAAAAAACGAGACCGGAACGGTCGTAACGAATCGTTACGTGATCCCGACCGACGGGAGCGCGACGGCGACGGTGCGTTGGGAAAACGGTCCGACGGATCAACGGCCGGAAGTTTACGTAAAACTCTACCGTTCCGCCGGGAAGGCCGGTCCGACGCCGGTTCCGGGCGCGGAAGTTAAACCGCTTGAAACCGGTAAATCGACCGTAAGCTGGAACGATCTCGAATCGACCGACCCGAACGGCGTTCCGTACGTCTTCTCGGCGGTCGAGGTCAACGCCGAAGGCGAAGCGGCCGCGCCGGATAACTATACGGCGATGGAAAACGGGCTGACGATCGTTAATCGTTACGTTATTCCGACGGACGGGACGGTTGACGCGAAAATCGAATGGATCAACGGATCGGCGGTTCCGCGGCCGTCGTTCCTGTTAGCGTTGGTCCGCTCGATCGCCGACGGCGAGCCGGAGCTCGTTCCGAACGCGCCGCGTCAGCTCGTCGAAAGCGATACGGACACGGTATCCTGGAGCGGGTTAGCGCGCGGCGATATCAACGGGAATCCGTATAAATTCTCGCTTCGCGTCGTAAGTCAGCTCGGCACGGATTCGACGATCCCGAATTACTCGAGCGTCGTCGACGGTTTGACTTTGCGTAACGTTTATATTGTTCCGACGAACGCGACGGCGACGGCGACGGTCGATTGGATCGGCGGACCGGAAGAAAATCGTCCGCCCGTTTGGCTGCGCCTGTATCGGCGAAGCGATCCCGACGCGATTCCCGAATCGGTTCCGAACGCTCAGATTTTGGCGCTTCCCGCCGGTCAGGACAGCGTCACCTGGCAGGATCTCGACGCGACCGATTTGGACGGACGCCCGTATGAATTTAACGTTCATCTCGTTAACGGCTCCGGCGAATTTTTCTTCCTCGCAAATTACGAAAAAATGGAAGAGGGTCTAAAGATTACGAATCGTTTTATTATTCCGACCTACGCCAGCGCGACGGCGACGGTAACCTGGATCGACGGCGACGCCGCGAATCGGCCGGATACCTGGGTAAGGCTGACGCGCGGATTGCCGGGCGAGCCGATGACTTTCGTTCCGGATTTAGAACCGGTTCTTTTGAGCCATGGAGAGACGACGGCAACTTGGGATAATCTCGAAGTCACGGACAACAAAGGTAATAATTACGTTTTCGGCGCGGTTCAAACGGACGAAAGCGGACAAAGCGCGGAACCGCGGGATTACCGGAAAAGCGAAGACGGCATGTCGATCGTTAATACGTACCAGGTCCCGTTTGATTACACGGCTGAAGGGCGTGTCGTCTGGGAAGGCGGCTCTGTGATCCGCCCGACGGTTTACCTGAAACTCTTCCGGAAATTGGGCGAAGACGGCGCGGTCGAGCCGGTTCCGGACGCGGCGGTCAAGACGCTCGTTAACGGCGTGACGCTCGTTCTTTGGAACGATCTGCAGCGCACGGATATCAACGGTAAGCCGTTCTTTTACAGCGTTCAGCAGGTCGACGAGTCAGGCGCGGAGCTCGTCCTCGACCGTTATACGACGACGACGGACGGAACGACGGTTACGAATACGTTTATCGTCCCGAAGACGGGGAGCGCTCGCGGTATGATCCAATGGGTCGACGGACCGAAAAACGACCGCCCGACAGTTCGGCTTAAACTGATGCGCCAAATTAATAACGGTCCGGCGGAAGCTGTTCCGGATACGGAGATTAAAACGCTTCCGAACGGTACGACGTCGGTCGAGTGGCATGACTTAGCCGAAACCGATATCTACGGAAACGATTATCTTTTTACGGTTCGTTTGGTTGATGAAAACGGCGAAGAAACGACGATCCCGGGCTATATCCTGAAGCTGAAAGGAACCGTCGCGGTCAACACGTATATTATTCCGACCGACGCGGTCGTCGAAGGGACGAAGGTCTGGGTCGGCGGTCCGAAGGATCGCCCGACGACCTGGTTCCGCGTTTACCGCCGTGTCGGCGACGGCGCGGAAATTCTAATCCCCGGATCGCGGATTGTCGAACTCCCGAACGGCGTCACGACGGCGCGATGGGAGAATCTTGAATCTACCGACGCGAACGGCTTCGCCTATACTTTTTCGGTTCGCGAAGTCGATAGCAGCGGATCTAATTCCGTCCCGGAAAATTACGTGAAGTCGGAGGACGGGCTGACGGTTACGAATACGTATGTTATTCCGACGAATGGGAAAGCCGACGCGACGATTGAATGGATCAACGCGCCGGATACCGTTCCCGCAGTATGGTTCAAGCTGTTTCGGACGATTGAAGGCGGCGAAACGGAAGAGGTTCCGGATGCAATCCTGAAACAGCTCAACGGATCGATCAGCAGCGTGTCCTGGACGAACCTTGAATCGACCGACGCGGACGGGAACGCTTATATTTTTTCGGTCCGCGAAGTCAACGCTTATGGGTTCGATTTCGTTCCGGAAGGATTTGAGAAAGTCGAGACCGGGCTGCGCGTGGTGAATACGTACCTGAAATAAGAATTTCTTTTAGCGGCGTTCGGAAACTGCTATATTTTCGATTCAATAAAAAACCCGTCCCCATTTTTTCGGGGACGGGTTTTTCGCGCAAGTTTACGCTTCCGTTACTCGATCGTCCATTTTTCCCAGCGGTCGTAACCCGTAACCGTGATCGGGGCTTTAACGTTCAGCTTCCGCAGGAACGGACCGCCGTAGTAATAAACCGGCGTGATGATCGCGGCCTCGTTAATCAGGATTTCGTCCGAACGGGTATATAGCTCGATCCGTTTATCGGGATCGAGTTCGCCGGCGGCTTCCAGGATAATTTTCTCGTATTCGTCGTAAAGCGGATCGGACGCGTCGATACAGTCTTTCGTCGGCCAATCGGTTACGCTTTGATACGCCGCGCCGCAGAGGAACACGTCCTTGGTAAAGTTATTTGCGTCCATGTAGTCCTGAACCCAGGTCGAGCGGTAGACGTTATCCGTTCCTTCCTCGCGTTCAACCTTGAAAACTTTCCATTCGCTGTTTTTCAGTTCGACGTTTATTCCGAGCGTATCGCTCCACATGTACTGAAGCAGTTCCATATACATCTTTCGGCTTTCGCTCGTATTATACGAGAGCGTCAGGCTGATATCCGCAGGTTGGATTCCCATTTCCTCGCAATATTCGGCGATCAGATTTCTCGCCGTATCCGGATCGAAAACGGCGCCGAATGCGGGATTGTCGCTGACCGGCGCGCCGCTGACGCCCGGATGGATAAACGATTTCGCGGCAAGCCCCGTTTTCAGCGTTGAAACGACCGCTTCCCGATCGACCGCGAACGCCAGCGCTTTGCGGACGCGAACGTCGTCGGTCGGTTGCAGATTATGGTTAAAGATCAGGAATTCAGTCCCGACGTCGCCGGCAACGTCGACGACTTCCTTAGATAGGATCGGGTCCGATATGACGCGGTCATAGTCGGTGGCGGTAATCCCCGCGCTGTCCATATTCCCGGCTTCATACTCCGATAATCCGGCGGATGCGTCAAGCGCGCTGATCTGGACGCCGGCGATCGTCGGCGCGGGAATTTCTTCCGTCCCGGGCCAGAACGGGTTGGCGACGATGGTTAAATGGGAATCATGCACCCATTCTTTCAACGTGAACGGGCCGTATCCCTGATAGGATTCGCTCTCGGTCCAGCGTTCGGCGAGTCCCTCCGTACAGGCGTCGCCGTCGATGATCCAGGACGGCATCGCGTGCAGCAGCCACATTGACAGGATGTTCAGATTGAACGCACCCGGTTCGAGAAAAGTGTATTCGATTGTAAAATCGTCGATAGCTTTTACGCCGACGGTTGAAAAATCGACGGCGGCGCCTTCTTCCGGTACGTTATATTCAGCGGCGCCTTTAATGAAATGAGCGACGAAGGCGTAATCGGAAGCCGTTTCCGGCCGGAGCGACCGCTCCGCCCCGTAGACGAAATCATGGGCGGTAACCATCCGCACGTTTCCGTCGCAGTCTAAAACTTCCTCGACCGCGTCCGTTTCAGCGTTATAGCGAACCCAGGGAACGTTTTCGAGGAGCTTGAACGTAAAGACGCGCCCGTCGTCGGATATGGTATACGACGACGCCATGCCGTTAACGATTTCTCCGTCGGTTTCGCGCTGACGGACTAAACCGATCGTCATTTCGTCGACGAGCTGAATGCCGATCTGATCGGTTACCAGCGCCTGGTCGATCGACGGAATATCGCCCGACGTAAAATAGGTTCGATAAAACTTGCCGTTCTGCGCCGCGGCAGGCGACGTGAAAATTATCAGCGCGAGAACGCAGCAGACAAGAACCGTTTGAATCGATCGTTTCATTCTTTACCTCCAATAGTATTTTCTAAAAATCGAGGTTTCTCGCGAGGGGAAACCTTTTACAAAAACCGATCAGCGCTTTTCAGCCGGAAAACAAGTATTTAAATCATACTGTATAAATTTCAAAAAAACGAGCCGGTAATTTTAATTTTGCCGTTTTTTATGACAGGGTATCGGTTCTCACGGAAACGGGGCGCGGCCTTTGCCCGGGCGCGGATCTGCGTTTCTCGATATTGACGCCAGAGTTGTTGAATTTACAATTCGAATCAGGAAACCGTCGCGTTTATGTTCGCGAAGAATTGAAGGAGGATAAATTATGGGATCCGAATGTCCTGAATGTTACAGCGCTGAAGCGCGAATAACGCCGCTGCTGAATCCGCGCGATTGCCTGGAAAATCATCTCCAATATATCTGCGGCGTCTGCGGCAGGTGTATTTGTATTGATCGGGATGAAAAACGCGGCTTAAGACGTTGGAATTTTCCGTTTAAATCGCTCGAGATTGCGAAATTATACTTGAGAACCGCCGACGTTACGGCCGGCGTTTCCTGCGGGATTTACGCGATCAGAAGTCCAAACGGCCGAACCTCATATCGGATTTTTCCTTCTCCGATCGCGTTCGAAGATTATTTAAGCCGCAATCCTGATAAGCGGGGCAATTCGTCGGCTGCGTTGTATTTTCATGAACCGTACCGCGAATTTCCGCTGACACGGATCCGCCGCTTAACAGCGGATGAGGTCGAGCGTTACCTGGACGAACAGCGCGTGATTCCGCCGTCAACGAAACGGCGGTTCAAATAACGAAAACGGACGCCGCGAAGATTTCGCGGCGTCCGCCGATATCAGGCGTCTGAAAATGCCCTGTCATTTACCGATCAGAATCGGCGTTCTCTTACTCGCTAATTTCCCAGGAAACGAAATCGGCTTCGTACCCATAGATTGCGTAATAAACCCGGAGCGGGAGCGGTCCGGCGAATTCGACGCAGGCGTTTCCTTGCATCATATCGCCGGGGATCAGCATTCCGTTAAGTCGGTTCGGACAATCCCAGGATGAATCTAATTTTTTCCCGGTCGCGTCGCGGACGGTTACGCCTGAGGCTTCGAAAAGAACCGGTTCATCGGTCGTATTCAACAGTTTAAACGAAATTCGTAAAACGCCGTCGGTCGTTACGAAAGCTTCTGTAATCTGAAGCAAGCCGATTGTCGTCGGAACCGCCTCGTTCAAGCGGTGGACAATCGTCGGGTCGATGATCGGGGCCGTTCCTGCGACGATTAGCTGGAGATTCGCGGCGGTTTCTTCCAACTCCGCGAGTTTATCGCTCAGCTGCGCGCTGTCCTGGGCCTGAACCGGGATAGCGATCAAGAGCGTTATCAGGACGAAAATCCAAATCGTTTTTTTCATCTTATTCTCCTTTTCCCGCGACCCTTAATCCGTAATTTCCCAAACGACGACTTCGTTATCGAATTGCGCCGCTTGGAAATAAAAACGGAACGGAGCGGAGCCTTCAAGTTTGTAGCAGAGGTCCCGGCTTGCTTCTTCTCCGATCCCGATGGGCTCGCTTAACCCGTCCGTGCAGCTCAGCGTGCCGTCCAGCATCCAGCCGTCCGCGTTGCGGACGTTGAAGTAGCTTTCGTAGAGCGTAACGTCCGATTCGGTATTGTTATTTATTTTTATTGTAAATTCGAGTTCGTTTTGGCTGGTAATCCGCGCGTCGGTCAGCGTGACTTCGCCTTTGCTCGTCGCGATGACGTCGTTCATCCGATTTAAAAGTTCCGGGTTGATGGTTACGGATTTCGGTTCGCTGAGTTTGCCGTCCGCGACCATGCGTTCGATTTCGAGCTGAAGCCGTTCGATCGCCGCCTCAACTTCGGCGATTCGCGTTTGAAGCGCCTCGGTCGACGACTGCGCTGAGACTGCCGTCATGATTCCGACGAAAAGCATCAGACAAATTAAGAATCCAAGCGCTTTTTTCATTCGTATTTCTCCTTATTTATGCTGATTTGATTCATGCGCGATCGGACCGGATCGGTTCTCAGCGCGATAATTCCCAAACAACGATCTCGTCGCCGAACATTGCCGGCTCGTAGTAAACTTTCAGCGGCGGTTCGCCTTCATATCGGTAGCAGATATTTCCGGACAGCTGGCCTCCCGGCTCGACGACGCCTAACAATTGCGGCTCGCAGTCGTATTCGGCCGACAACATCGTTCCCGCGTCGTTTTTTACCGTAAAGTTAAAATCTGAAATGACGACTTTTTCCCCGCTCGTGTTGTTCATCGTGAAAGCGATTTTCAGGATACCTTTTTCGACCGTTGCCCGTGTCAGCGTGAATTCGCCTTTCGAGGTGGCGACGACCTCGTTCATGCGGTGAACGATGCCGCTCGCGGTTCCCGCCGCCGGTTCGGAGGCCGTATCCGGTTCGTCCGCTCCTGCCGCTTCCTGAATCGGTTCGTCCG
>JASBYO010000068.1 GCA_029983925.1 Flexilinea sp. | reverse complement strand
ACTTCGCCGAAAACGGCATGTTTATGATCCAGCCAGGGCGTCGGCGCAAAAGTGATGAAAAATTGCGATCCGTTGGTATTCGGTCCGGCGTTAGCCATTGAGAGGATACCGGGTTTATCGTGTTTTAGTTTCGGATGGAACTCGTCCCGGAATTTATAACCCGGTCCGCCCATGCCTGAACCGGTGGGGTCGCCGCCTTGCGCCATGAAATCCTTGATGACGCGGTGGAAAATGGTTCCATCGTAATAACCTTCGCGGGCTAAGAAGACAAAGTTATTAACAGTCGTTGGAACGAGATCGGCGAACAGTTTAATTTTGATGTCGCCGATATCTGTATGAAGGATCGCGCTGTATTTCTTTTTTAAATCGAGTTTGAATTCCGGTTGTTTGGTATACGCTTTACCTGCCATTATTTTCTCCTGATTTATTTTCTTTAATTAAACCATACTTGTGTCGTTTTGGTTTCGGCACGGAACTTGCATATTATTGTTTCACGTGAAACAGTGCGAAGATGTAGTTGTGAATGTTTCACGTGAAACATTTGAATTTGATATAGCGCGTCGCTGATTGACTTGCGTTATCTGTTCTGTTTGCGTGTTTGTTTTGACGCCGTCTTAAATGGTATACTTTGGCTCGGAATTAAGTATGTCGCTTATTATCGCAAAAAATATTTCAAAATCTTTCGGCGCTGAAGATGTTCTTTCGGATATTTCGTTAACGGTTCCGCCGAACGCAAGAATAGGAATGGTCGGACCGAACGGATCCGGAAAAAGTACGCTGCTGGAAATTTTGATCGGCCTTCAAGCGCCGGATCAAGGATCCGTTCAGCGTGCGAAGAACGTCCGGATCGGGTATCTTCCGCAGCAATTGACAGTAATCGAAGAGCGCAGTGCGCAAGAGCTTTGTTTTGATGTTTTCTCGGATTTAATCGAAACGCGCGGCCGGCTGAAGAAGTTGGAAGCGTCGCTGAGCGTTAATCCGGATGATTCCGAAACGCTGGGGCAATACGGAAAAATGCTGACAGCGTTCGAATCGGCCGGCGGTTTTATGATAGAAACGCGTGTCCGTCAGACGCTGGAGGGTCTGGGTATCTCCGACGGCGAAGAAAGCCGTTCGTGGGGACAGTTATCAGGAGGGCAAAAAACGCGCGCTTATCTCGCGAAACTGTTGCTTTCGGAACCTGATTTATTGGTCCTTGACGAACCGACGAATCATTTGGATATTGATTCGGTCGAGTTTCTTGAAAATTACCTTCAATCTTATTTCGGCGCGGTTTTGCTTGTTTCGCATGACCGCTTTTTTTTGGACCAGGTCGCTTCATCGATGATCGACCTTTCATGGTCGATCGAATTTTATAACGGGAACTATACGGCTTATTTGCGGCAGCGCTGCGAGCGTTACGAACGCCGGCTTAAAGAATATGAAGCGCAGCAAGCCCATATCGCCAAGGAAGAGGAGTTTATCCGCCGAAATATCGAGGGCGTTAAAACGCGTCAGGCTCAAGGGCGGCGTAAACGGCTTGAGCGGCTGATCGGCGAAAACGCGCTGACTCGGCCTCCGAGCGCGGATCAAATTAAGCTGCAATTGCGGACCGATCTGCGCTCCGGCGATTTAGTGCTGCGGACGCGGAACGTGAAAGTCGGCTATGCCGACGACCGCGTCGTCCTGATTTCAATGCCGGACGCGACGCTTTTGCGCGGCGAGTGCGCCGCGATTATCGGTCCTAACGGAACCGGAAAATCAACGCTGATTAAAACGATCCTCGGTCAGTTGGAACCGCTCGAGGGCGAAATTCTGATGGGATCGAATTTAAAAATAGGTTATTTTGCGCAGGCGCACGAACTGCTGCGCCCGGATTTTACCGTTTTTGATGAAATTGCCGAATCTGCGCCGGCTTTTACCCCCGCCGAGATTCGAAATTTCGCGGCGCGTTTTCTTTTTAACGGCGACGACGTTTATAAGAAGATATCTTCTTTGTCTGGCGGGGAACGCGGACGATTGGCGATCGCGCTGCTGTCGCTTAAGGACGCGAATTTGTTGCTGTTGGATGAGCCGATGAATCATCTTGACGTCGCGTCTCAGGAAACTTTGCAAGCGATCCTGAAAGAATTTAATGGGACGATTTTGTTGATCTCTCATGACCGGTATCTCGTAGACGCGATGGCGACGCAGCTTTGGATCGTCGATCCTTCATCCCGTTCCCTTGAGATTTATGCCGGATCTTATCGCGAGTATATCGAAAAGAAGAAAGCTGCGAAACGAACGGCGGAACCGGATGGGACGGTTTCTGCCGCGCCGAAAGGTTCGAACGCCGCGCTTCCGGATCGAAAGCCTAAACGTTCGAATAACGAACGGCTGCGGCTGGAGAAAAAAGCGCGCGCTTTGGAGGAGCGGATCACGGCGCTTGAAGAGGAGTTGAGCGGGATCGGCGCTGAGATGAACGAGGCGAATTTGCCTTTCGAACGGCTCTCCGCTTTGAGTGAGCGTTATAATAAGGTGGATAACGATTTGTCCGCCGCGATCGATGAGTGGTCGGCGTTGGATTTGTGATCGAAAGGATATTTCTGAATGTATTTATCCGTGGTTTCTCCGATATTTAACGAACGAGAAAGTATCCCGCTGCTTTATGAAGCGGTAAAAAAGGCTCTCGGCGAAATTAAGGACTGGGAGCTGATTTTGGTTGACGACGGTTCGACCGACGCGTCTTATGACGAACTGATTAAGATCGCTGAGGCTGATCCGAGCCATGTCCGCTTGATCCGGTTGCGGCGAAATTTTGGTCAGACTGCCGCGATTGCGGCCGGAGTGGATCATGCGCAAGGGGAATTAATTGTGCTGATCGACGCCGATATGCAAAATGATCCTGCGGATATCCCGATGATGATCGCCAAGTTGGACGAAGGTTACGACGTCGTCAGCGGATGGCGCAAGTCGCGCCAGGATAACGCTTCGCGCCGCTTACCGTCTAAAATAGCGAATTGGATTATCGGAAAAGTTACCGGCGTTCCCTTGCATGATTACGGCTGCACGCTGAAGGTCTATCGACGGGAAGTAATTACCGGATTCCGTCTGTACGGCGAAATGCATCGGTTTATTCCGGCGTTCGCGAATTCGGTCGGCGCGAAGATTGCCGAAGTCGTCGTCAATCATCATCCGCGCCGTTTCGGAAAGCCGAAGTACGGTCTGGAACGGACGATGAAAGTCGTTCTCGACTTGTTTACCGTTAAGTTCCTGACCTCGTTTTCTTCAAAACCGATTTACCTTTTCGGCGGGTTGGGTTTTTCGCTGATGTCATTCGGAATGATTTTATTCCTTTTTCTCGCTGTGCGCCGCCTGGGGTGGGGCGTTTCGGTTGTGGCTTCGCCGTTGTTCACGATTAGCATTATGATTTTTATCTTAGGCGTCTTATCGATCTTTATGGGATTGATCGCCGAACTCCTTGTTCGCGCTTATTACGAGTCGCAAGATAAAAAGACGTACTTTGTCCGCGATCGGCGCAACGTTAATTAACGGTGCCGGCTGATGAAAATTCTTGTCCTGATTCATGAATTCCCGCCGATCGGCGGAGGGGGAGGACTGATCGCGCGCGATTTGGCCGCCGGTCTCGTCCGCAGCGGTCATCAGGTTCGCGTCCTTACTTCGAATTTTGAAGATATGGCGGAAAAGGAAACGGTTGACGGCGTTGAGATCGTTCGGCTGAACGTCGGTAGAAAAGAGGCGTTCCGGGCTGATTTTAAATCGATGCTCCTTTTCGTCGTCAAAGCCGGTTTAAACGGTCTTTTCGCCTCCGGAGATTTTAAGCCGGATCTTATTCATGCGCATTTCGCTGTTCCGGCCGGCGCCGCCGCTTTCGTTTTATCTGTGTTGAAACGGATTCCTTACGCGCTGACGGTTCATCTTGGCGATATTCCCGGCGCGTCCCCGGAAAAAACCGGCGCCTGGTTTAAGCGGATTTATCCGCTGACAGTGCCGGTTTGGCGTATGGCTGCGAAAATTATCGCCGTCAGCCGGTTTTCTCGGAGTCTGGCGCTCCGCAGCTATCGCGTTCCGATCGACGTGATCCCGAACGGGATCGACCGCGCTGAATCCGGGCCGCGGCTGCCGTTGAAAATCGGCGATCCGGTTCAGATCGTTTTTGCCGGCCGCTTCGTTCCGCAGAAGAACCTGGATCAGATTTTACGGACGCTGTCCGGGCTGCGCGGTTTGCAGTGGCGCTGCGTCCTGATCGGGAACGGCGCGGAGTATGAGGAAATTCGCGCGAAAGTTAATGAAGAATATCTTGCCGATCGGATCGAACTGCCGGGGTGGGTGGAACCTGCTCAAGTCGTCGAAATCTTTCGGAACAGCGATATCCTTTTCCTGCCGTCCCGGACGGAGGGACTTCCAATCGTGGGAATTCAGGCAATGGCGGCGGGTTTAGCGCTCGTTCTTTCAAACGCCGGCGGGAATCCGGAAATCGTTTCGATCGGTGAAAACGGTTATATCGCCGATCCGGAAGATACCGACGGATTTAAACGCGCCTTAAGCGAGCTGATTCAGGATCGCGAAAAATTATTAGCTTTCAAACAAAAGAGTCTTAAATTAAGCGCGGCGTACGATATCGCGAATGTCGTCGAAGCTTACGAAAAATCTTTCGCGGAAATTACGCGTCCGGCTCAATAACATTCATCCGTCGCGGGGCAGAGCGGTTCGCGCGTCGGGCAGCTGAATTCGACGCTCGGTTCTCGGCGGTAGACGGTTTCGGCGGCTGCCCCGTTTCTTTTTACGACCAGAAGCGCGTCCATGTAATGCTGCCCGATTTCCCGGCAGCCGTATACCGTCGCCGTATCGCCGGCATGAAAGTCTTCGGGAATCATCCGTGTTGGGAGGAGGATGTCGGTCGCTTGATCGCTTTGAAGAAGGCGGAAAACAAGGCGCGAATATGGACGGATCTGATAGACAAGATCGGATCCTTTTTCACCGGCCTGGAAGTAATAGAAGCGCGGATAGAGGACCGTCCCGTTAAGTTCGTAGATTTGATTTGCCGCCGTTAATTCCAGAAGCGAATCCCAGTCGATCAAAGGGTCAATTTTTCGGAGCGTAGCCGGATCGACGTTTCCGATCGGTTCCGGCGCCGCTTTCCGTTCGATCAGCGTCATCGTCCAAAACGAACTTCCGAAAAAAACGGCTATACCAAGAATCAGCGCGGTACGCATTCTTTCGCCGCATTTTTTATGACAAAAGGCGCGATTAAAAATGGGCTTTATTTCGATTCTGGTAATTTTTTTTCGGAGGTTTCCCCGGATCGGAAGCGCGTCAAAAATCGACGATAAACCGATCGAAAAGACGAGGCACCCGATCCAATTCATCGGAACAAGATAGCGGCCGCCGCTCGTTCGCGCTAAACCCAACGAGGCGGCATAGACAAGCGCCCAGTAGAGCGGGGCGATTCCCGCGAATCCGTCGTTCCGGATCATTTTCGCAAATGCCCATGCTGTCAGGATCAGGTTCACTATTAAACAGAAAATATTTTCTATTGGTAAACGGCCGGTCCAGCGCTGCTGCCATGGGGACGGAATAAGTGAAAAGGTTGATTCTAAATCATTAAACTCAAGCGTAGTCGGCGCGATAAAAAACAATGCGTATAGGTTATGAAAGGTGTGGTTGGCGATCGTTCGCACGATCAAAGCGAATCCGTTTTCCGGATCCTTCCATGTGTTCGCTGCCGGGGCGGATGGAAAGGCGTTTGGTCTTTGTGCGTATGCGGCGGTACGGATCCCCGGCGCTTTATCAGCGGATGCGCTTTTTCGATAATCGGGCGGAGTCCGGGGCTCGGATGTGTTTTGATTGTCCGCTTCGCGGGCCGCGTCCGTTTCGAGGATCGGATTCAGCCGCTGGTCAATGATGACGGTTTGAAAGGATCCGAAAATTTCCGGGAGGAATTCGCCCGTATTTTGGTAGGAGCGGTAGATCCAGGGCGCGGCCGTCGCGCATAACGCGAGCGTCAGCGTCAGCGCCGTCTTTATCGCGTAAGCCGGCTTTTTGTAGAAAGAAACGAAAATCAAAACGATCGCGGCCGGAAGAAAGGCGAAAAAATTGAAACGCGTATAGATCGCCGCTCCCAGGACGGTCCCGGCCGCGGCGGCTGTCAAGACGTTTTGCTTGCCTTGATCCTTAAGGGATCGGTACAGCAGATACGCGAACAGGATCATCAAAATTTCCGCGATCCACTCGCTCATCTGCAATCGCGAGTGGATCGTCAGGATCGAGAACGAACGCTGGGCGTTAAGCTCTTGAAAAACGAAAAAAACGGCTGAAAATATTCCGGCGCGCCATCCGGCCAGCTCGGAAGCGAAAAGATAGAGCAGCGCCGGAGCGATCGCGAAAACCGCGCTTTGAACGAGCTGCAGCCGGTTCGTGTCGAATCCGGCAAGCGTTTGAATCAGGAAGGTCAAGTACGTCGCGAACGGCTTTTGAACCGTTCCGCCGAAATTGAATCCGGATCCGTTCGCCGCGGTCCGCGCTTCAAAATCGGTAAAGATCGCGTCCGAATAAGGGTAAAATCGGTTGTCCGGCGGATACGGCCCGGGCGCGAAGAAATGATCCTTCATCGGCAGCGCGCAAAAAGCCAGCGCCGCCAGCGCCCAAATCAGCAGAAAAACGCATGGTTTCGGGATTTTTTTGATTCTTTCGGGAAAAGGCGGCGACGCGAGCAGGCGCGTCGAATAATAAACCGTCAGCGCTGCGGCCCAGAGCTGAGCCGGGAGAATCGGAATCGCGCTTTCATACCAGGATTCGTTCCCGGGCGTAATTCCGATTCCGCTCAGGTAAACGCTCGCGATAAACAGCGTCAGGACCGAGAGGAAGCCGGCGAAAGTTTTTTTTGAGACCGGATCGATCCAACGAATCAAAAACGCCGCGAAACTTGAGCGCGAAAAAGTCATGACGCCGGCTAATCCCCATCCGCAGAAGAGGAAGAAAATCGGCTTCAGCCGCTCGTAAACCGCCGCGGCTTCTCCGACCCGTTTGCTTGGAACGAGCAGCGCGCTAAGGAAAAAAATCAGAAGCGTAAAATGGATTTCAAAAGCGGCGCGATTTAATGATTCCGCCGCGGCGAAAATCGAAAGCGTTCCTTTTCCGGATACGGCGCGGATCAAAAAAATCAGAGCCGCGGCGGCCGCGGCGCTCGGGATCAGGAAAAGCGCCAGGCGCTGGATCGTTAACCCGAACAGGACGGTTCGGGTTCCGGCCGAACCCTCGGCTAAAATCGTCAGCGCGGATAGCAGCGCCGTTGTGAAAATCGCTGCAAAGTAGAACGCGGCCTTAGCGGATTTCGTTTCCTTTTTCATTTCGTTTGTTTTCGAGCCAATTTTTCCCTTCGGTCAGCAGCAGTACCACGCAAACGCCGGCGATTACGATCGCGAAGAAAAGAACGTTCGCGAAGAGCGGGTCTTTCGACGTCATGAACAACGCGAGGATCTGGAGTCCGATTGCGGCCATTTGGATCAATCCGACCGATTGCGCCGGGGATAGTTTAAGTTCGACGAGCCGGTGATAAGTATGATCCGTTCCGCCGGAGTAAAACATCGAGTGGCGGCGCCAGCGGGCGTAGATCACTAAAACCGTATCGAAAATCGGCAGCCCAAGCATTAGAATCGGGACGAACCATGTGCTGGCCTGGACTTTTGCCGGCGGATTATAGAGGATCGCGATTACGGCCAGAAAGAAACCGATCAGCTGTGCCCCGGAATCTCCGAGAAAGAGCCGCGCCGGGGTAGCGTTGAAGAGGTGAATGACGATTCCAGCGCCAAGCATAATCCCGCAGAAGTAAGCGATGGGCCATTGGCCGGTATCCATCGTCAGCAGGATGCAGAAAATCATCGTATTATTGCTGACGCCGACCGCCAGCCCGTCGGCGCTGTCAATTAAATTGACGGCGTTGATAATAAATACCATCCAGAAAAACGTTGTCAGAATATCGAGCGCTTTCGAAATCCAGATCAGGTTTTCCTCAAGCGAAAGCAGAGATTCGAAAACGCGGACCTGAACCCCGAGGAGGATCATGACGAGCGTCGCGAAACATTGTCCAAGCGCTTTGTGCTTGGGGCGGATCGGACGATAATCGTCGAGAAGCCCGAGCGCGAAAACGATCGATCCGGGAATCAGGATTTTTGCCATTGTCCCGGTAAATTCATGGCGCAGCAGCGCGACCGTGACGAGGATCGAAAGGAATAGAGCCAATCCGCCGGCGATCGGAACCGGATGTTTATGCTGCTTATGCGGTTCGGCGTTCGGAAAATCGATCAGGCCGGTTTTCTTCGCGAATAGGATCGTAAGCGGCGCGATCATGAGCGTTAATGTAAACGCGTACAGGACCGCGAGGAGTAAGGGATCGGTTTGTCTTGAAGTAAATATCATCTCTCTTTCCGCTCCATTACGATTTTACCTGATGAAAAAAAAGCGGTTCCGTCGCCGTCAGCGCGCCGATTCCTCCGTCCGGAGGTAAATTTCGTACGTTTGACGGTTGACGATTTCCGACGTGAACATTTCTTCGACGCGTTTCCTTCCGGCAAGCCCCATCTCAAAACAAAGTTTGGGGTCTGTGATTAGTTTTTCAAGGGCGTCCGCCAGTTTCCCGGCGTTTTTAACCGGAACGAGGTAACCGTTTATCCCGTCCTCGACAACTTCGCGGCAGCCTGCGACGTCTGTCGCGACGATCGGCCGCCCGCAGGCCGCGGCTTCCAGTAAAATTTTCGGCAGACCTTCGCGATAGGACGGCAGGCAAATGATATTGGAAATTGTGAAAACGGTAACGATGTTTTCCTGCCATCCCCAAATCTCGACGACGCCTTCTTTTTGCCATTCGGTCAAACGGTCGTAGGGGACTGAGGATGGATTCCCGTCGTCGACTTTCCCGACCAGCGCGAAACGCGCTTTAATATTCTTTTCGTTCAGGATACGGGCGGCGGTCACGAATTCGTCGACGCCTTTGTCCCAGAGCATTCGCGCCGGCAGGACGACGACCGGCGTGTTGTCGGGCATCGAGATCAAGCGGAACCGATTCGGATTTACGCCCGTTCCTAAAATGACATGGGCCTGGTTTTCCGTAACCAGTTTTCGGTCCAGGAAAAGCTTCCGGTCGTCCGGGTTTTCAAATAAAACCTGCGTTCCTTTTAACGCATCGCGGTAAAGTCTTAAAACGATTTCGCGGATGATGAAAGCCAACGGATCGCGACCGACAAACGAATATCCGAGGCCGGTAATTGAATTGACGATGCGGCGGATATTGAGCCGTTTCGCTGCGATCGATCCGTAAATGACGCATTTGACGGTATAGTTTTGAAGAAGATCGGGTTTTTCATGCGCAAGAATCGTCTCGAATCTTGAAATTGTCTTCGACTCGACGAACGGGTTGATCCCTTTTCTCGAAATACGGAACGGAATAAAACGAAAGCCTTCGTCAATAATCAGGCTTTCATGACTTCCGGACGGCGCGACAAAAATAACTTCCCAACCTTTTGTTCGCAAAAACTTAGCGTATTCCAGTCGGAAATTATATAAGTACCAGTCGGTATTCGCGAAAAAAACGGCTTTCAAGGTGTTGGTTCCTTACCGATTCGGTGATAGATTGTTCGGGCCGTTTTGGCCCGAACAGTCGTTTATCTATTATAAATCATTTAGCCTTTTCGCGCCGTCCGTGGACGGAAACCGCTCAAAACAGCGATAACTGACTGACGTCCGGCTTCCGGTCAAAGATAGATTCCGTTTCGTTTTCCTCGGCTGCTTTTGCCTCAGACTTGTTGGACTCGTTCGCAAAAAAAGCTTCGATCTCTTTCTCGATCTCTTCTTCGGTTTCCGCTATTTCCGGTCCGCCGTAGCGGAGGCGGCGCGCGGATTCGAGAATATTGGGAATCTTGCGGAAGTCTTCGACGATGACGTTTTTAAGCGCCGGTTGATGAAGCGCCGCCGCCGGATGGAACATGGGAACAACAATCCTGTTCCCGATTTCATTCGCCTGACCGTGAATCGCGGAAATTTTCTTAAACGGAAAATAATTTGCCATGGAAAACCGTCCCAGCGTAACGATCAGCAGCGGATCGATCAGTTCAATCTGGCGCTGCAGGTAGTTTCGGCATTGGCTCAATTCTTCCGGAAGCGGGTCGCGATTTCCCGGCGGGCGGCATTTAACCACGTTCGTAATATAAACGTCTTTTCGTTCAAATCCGGCGAGTTTTATTAACTCGCTTAGAAATTTTCCCGCTGCGCCGACGAACGGCCGGCCGGTCTGGTTTTCGTTCGCGCCGGGGCCTTCTCCGATAAAAAGAACTTCGCTCTCAATATTTCCTTCTCCGGGAACGGGAAGATTCCGTGTTTTAGATAAGATACAGCGTTCGCAGCCGCGAATTTCTTTGATAATCGCCGTGAGTTCCTGATCTTTCGCGTTCATGCCTGATGCTCCTCCTTCTCGATAAATAAGCGGTAATTTTCCGGATAGAGATTCATATTTAAAGCGTCTTCGCCGTTATCCCGATAATAACCTTTGCGGATCGAAACGATTTCGTAGCCGATCTTGCGATATAACGCGATTGCGGGATGGTTCCCGGCTCGGACTTCTAAAAAAGATTGTTCGGCTTTTTCGTTTTTAGCGGCGACCAGACCATGGCGCATCAGCGCGTAACCAATCCCCATCCGTCGTTTTTCCGGATTAACGGCAATATTCGCAATATGAAATTCGTCGATAATCAGCCAGGCCGTCAGGAACCCGAGAACCGTTCCTTCCGCGTCGCGGGCGACGAAGGAACGGCCGGCGGGGTTATGGTTGACTTCGTATTCATAGGATGATAACGGCCACGGCAACGCCGCCGAGCGGCAATCGATCTCCCGAACCGCGGTGATGTCCGCCGCGCTCATCCGTTCAATTTGAAAAATCATCACGCGGTATTGAGGATTGAATCGTTGGTATGTAAATAAATCGGCGACAGCTGATCAGGGTTGACAAACGCGCCTTTTTTGAAGATTTTTGCCGCGTGCGCGGCGAGAAATCCGGCGCGGCGCAGCTCAAATCCGGGCGCCGCGAAGCGGATGTTCCTGTTCTGGTTACGGCGCAGCGCGGTCCGCATTTCGGCGGTGACTTCGCCGGCGATAATCGTCGGCGCTACGATCGTCGACGCTAACGATTCAAGCGTATGGACGTCGATATCGGAAATCGCGACGCAGCCGTTGGCCTTGTTTTCGAAAAATTGCGTCGCGTACTTCCCGCGTCCCGCGGTCAGCAGCGCGCAAATTGTGGCGCGGGAGGTCTGCTGCGCGGCGGCAAAATAACTTAGCGTCGGTATACCGATGATCGGAATGTTTAACGCTGTATGAAGTCCTTTGACGAACGACAACCCGACGCGCAGGCTTGTGAATGAGCCCGGTCCAAGCGCAACCGCCAGCGCGCTCAACGCGCTGAAATCGATATCGGCCTGTTTCATCAGGCTGTTAACCGTCGGGGCCAGAACGGTCGTATGTCGGTTCGGACTCTTCCATGTCGTTTCAGCGACGATCGCCGCGCCGTCGTATAACGCCACGCTGATCATCGCGGTTGAGGAATCGATCGCTAATATCATTTTCGCTACACTCCAAAAGATCGTTTTCTGAATCGGTCGATCGTTTTCCGGTATTTTTCTCCGCTCGGAATAAACGTCATCCGGCGCGTCTCTTCCGATATATATTTCATCTCGATTAAAATCCGTTCGTTCGGCAGGATTTCTTCGATTCGTTCCGCCCACTCGACGAGCAGCGCCCCGGTCGAATAAAGACGTTCCAAATCTAAATCCTCGGCTTCGTAAATACTGTTAATCCGATAGGCGTCCATATGAAAAAGGGTGATTCCGTCCGGACGGCGGTACTCGTTGATGAGGACGAACGTCGGGCTGCTGACCGGGTCGATGCTGCCCCAGCCTTGACTGACGCCCTGGATAAACGTTGTTTTCCCTGCCCCTAAATCGCCATGGAAGCAAACGACGTCGCCGGGTTCGATCAGCGCGCCGAAACGCATTCCGAACCGGCGCGTTTGGTCCGGGTTGCGGCTGAAGAGTTCCAAGCTGTACGGGTCTAATATCGGCACGGGCGGGATTCCTTTCGTTTGCTTATTCCGAGGCCGGGGCTTGCGCGATACGGATATGATGTTTCGTTCGTCGGCTCAGTTCGCGCCGGGTCAGTAAAACGCGCCGTCCGCAGCCGCGGCATTCTAAACCGATATCGGCGCCCAACCGTACGACGATCCATTCAAAAGATCCGCACGGATGCGCTTTTTTTAATTTGATCTGATCGCCGATCTCGTAAACCTCCGGTTCCATAACGAGATTAATCATACCTCATTTTAAGGGTCGTAACTTGCTCGCTTTTTGCCTCTTTATTATAAAATTAGTCCATATGTAAGGCGATATTATAAATGGTTGATTTGCCGGCGGATCGCGGAAATTTTCCGCGTAGCGCATGAAAAGAGCAGTTTTGAAATAATCTGTATCTGGCGCGAAAAAATAAAGATTATTTCAGATGCGCTGAAAATGATTTCGGATTTTATATCGGTATGGACTCCATGCTTGGAAGCATTTGAATATCAAAAATTTTTTGAGAGAGATTTCCGATAAGATAGAAAAGGATCGTCGGCATGAAAACCTATATAAAAACTTTAGAAGAAGAATTTTCCGGGATTTCAAACGGGTTTAAGGAAATCGAAATGAGAGCCGCTGCGGATTTCAGGACGCAGAATCACAATAAACCGTATCTGATTAATTTAGCGAAATCGGCTTACGGGTCGGATGTTTATCAAGTCAGGATGTACGCCGTTTTTCTTTTCGGCTATTTAGCCGAAGATAGGGAAGTAATGAAGTTTATGAAAAAAGAAGTATCGAAAGACGATAACTGGCGGGTTCAGGAGATATTAGCCAAGGCTTTCGATACGTATTGCCGCGTTATTGGATATGAAAATTCGCTTTCCGTTATTGACGAATGGTTGACGTCCGACCATCCGAATACGCGGCGAGCCGTAACGGAAGGATTGAGAATCTGGACCGGACGGCCTTACTTTAAAGACCATCCGCACGAAGCGATTAAGCGGCTTTCAGCGTTAAAGCGGGATCCAAGCGAATACGTCAGGAAGTCCGTCGGGAATTCATTGAAGGATATTTCTAAAAAGTTTCCGGATCTGATTAAAAATGAATCGGATGCCTGGACGCTGGATACGAAAGAAATTAAGCAGGTTTATAAACTGGCGCGCAAATTTATCGAAAAAGAACCTTGAGCTGTCGATCGGACCGCAGTTCGCTTGGGAGAGAATCCCTGTAAGCTGCACGTGTTTTTTCCCCTTTTGTGAGGTTGAAAAAAATCGATATATTCCTAACGCTGTTTGTTCATTTGATGAACGAAAAAGAAACGGTAGCGTATTAAAAAAATATTCATTGACGAATTGACCGATAATGAATAGAAGCTCTTGATAACGGTTCTTTATAAATCGGATGCAGGATTACCGCATTACAAGTCGAAAAAAGAGATAACGAATAGAATAAGTTTCATCCACTGTTGAGTCTGAGAAAATCATAACGCAGATTATCGAGTTCAGAGGAGCAATGGGAAAGTGTAGTAAAAGGAACGGCGTCAGTGGAACGGGAAAAAAATATAAGATAACGAGCATTTCTTCCTCATTATTTCTGTTTATTAGAAAATTTTGAGCAATAATATGAAGGCTAATGGCTGCTGGTATAAAATATTCTTATTGTGTCCGCTGAAATTAATTCCCCTTCCATTTCCTCATTCCTTGAGTGATTGATGCTTCCAAACCTGCAACGTATCATCGACACGCCAACGTTTTTCAGAACTGGATTTTTCGGAATAAGTCCCGCCTCAGAGCTAAATTCGAATT
>JASBYO010000067.1 GCA_029983925.1 Flexilinea sp. | reverse complement strand
AACGGCTTGACGCCCTCGCCGCGATTCGGCGCGATCAGGAATTCGGCGCGGTCGACGCCGTTCGAATTAAACGCGTACGATTTCGCGTCGCTCAGCGTTAATCCGCCGCGGTCCTCTTCCGTCGTCAACCGGATTTCGAACGTCGCGGCCGCCATCGATAAATCCGCCAGTTCGGCCTCGACCCGGCGCGCGATTTTCTCGGAAACCTCGCCGCGCCGCCGCGAAATTTTCTCGGCGATCTCCGCCAGCTTTTTTTTCAGCGTCAGAACCTCTTCGCCGAGCCGCGAAATACGTTCTCCGGAATTTTCGATTTCCTCCAACTCAGCGCGGATCCGTTCCGCATACGCTAAGACATCGTCGATCGTCGCGCCGTACTTGCGTTCGAGATCGTGAATCAGCTGAAGCCGTTCTTCGATTTCGTTCAGCCGTCTCGGACTAAAATCAATCTCGTCGCGGTAATCGCGGAAATCGTCCAATAAGCGGCCGCCTTCGTCGATCAGGTTCAATACCGATTCGATAAAACGTTCCCGTCCTGCGTCGATCCGGGCGATCTTCTCAACGCAGCCCTGAAGCGCGCCCAGCTGATCCAAAATTCCCGGGAGACGTTCGCCGCGCCCTTCGATCAGTTCAAACCCCTTGGCGAGGAAACGGTTCAGCGTCTCGGCGTTTCCGATCCGATCGCGTTCGGTCGTCAACGGTTCTTCCTCGCCGCTTTTGAGCGCCGCGCCGTCGATTTCGTCAAGCTGATAAACGATAAAATCGCGCCGCCGTTCTTTTTCCGCCTCATGTCCGCTCAGCGTTTCCAACGCGGCGCTGAGTTCGCGGTATTTTTTCAGGAGCGTCCGATATTCGGAAAGCGCTTCCCCGTGAGCGGCGAAACGATCGATCAGCGCGATATGAGAAGCGGGATTTAATAACGACAAATGATCTGATTGGCCGTGAATATCGACGAGGAACGCGCCGATCCCGCGTAAAATCGCCTGCGTCACGGCGCGTCCGTTAGCGCGCGCGCCGCTCCGCCCGCTTAACCGAATTTCGCGGCTCAGAACCAACTCGCAATCGTCCGGATCGTCGAGTAAATCCTCTTCGTCAAGAAATTCATTTAACGCGTCCCGAATCGGCTCGTAACGGAACGTCGCTTCGATGACGGCGCGGTCCGCTCCCGCGCGGATCATCCCTGAATCGATCTTCCCGCCCAAAACCGCCGAAAGCGCGTCGAAAAGAATCGACTTCCCGGCGCCGGTCTCGCCCGTCAGGACGTTTAAACCGTCGGAAAACTCGATTTCCAGCGCGGAGATGAGCGCGAAATTGCGGATCGTCAAACGGACTAACACGTCGGAAATTCCCTTCCGCGCTTAACGCTTCGGCAGCCGCAGCGCCGTCCCGTAGTTCGCCGCAAACACGTTCGCCATGACGGCGATAAACAGAACCATACGCAACAGCGCGGCCCAATAGCCGGAAAGAAGAACCGTCGGCAGATAATAAACGAACGCTCCGCCAGCGCCGCCGCCAACGGCCGTCCAAATCAGCCGCAGCGAACGGCGCTTCCCCGTCGCGAACCGGATGATGTTGGCGCTGACGGTTCCGGTAATCCCGCCGCCGATAAGCGCGCCCCAAATCATTCCGAATGCGATCATCTCGGACAAGTACGCGCCGGCGAAGCCGAGGAGCGCCGCAAGAAGCGCCGCGACGAAATAATCGCGCGGAAAGGCGGTATCGAAAACTTTCCGCCGCCCGTTCAGGCAGTCGGGACAGATATATCCCGTCGGCGAAGAGCGCGCGCAATCCGGGCAGATCGGATTCAGACAGGCGGCGCAGCGCAGCGCCGTTTTCCGATCCGGATGACGGTAACAGGTTAAATCCGGCGCGTCCTGCTGCGGCGGCTGCGATTCGAGATCGTTCTGAATCGGTTCTGTCATAATTTCTTCGGTTATCCTTCCTGATGAATCGCGCTGGGATTGCGCTGCATGTATTGTATAAAGTTGCGGTAGAAGAAGCCGTCCGAACTGATCCGGATGAAATACGCCGAATCGTCCGCGGCGCTGATCCGGACCTTATCCTGTTCGCTGATCGGGATCGATTTTCCGCCGTCTAACGATAATACCGTCATGTCGCGGCTGCGGCAGGTCAATTCAATGATGTCATTCGGCTGTAAGATCAATCCGTGATTCAGCGAAAGATGGGGCGCGATCGGGATCAGCAGGATCGTCCGCATCTCGGGTTCGATAATCGGGCCGCCGACCGCCATCGCGTAAGCCGTCGAACCCGTCGCGGTCGAAGCGATCAAACCGTCGGAAACGTATTCGGTCAGGAAGTTGCCGCTGACCCGGACGGCGATCCGCACCGGACGAACGTCTAAACCGCGCGCGAAAACGGCGTCGTTCAGAACGTCGTTCGACAGCGTTGAACCGTCCGGGCGCGTTACGTCGACATGGATCATCATCCGTTCTTCGATTTTGAAATCGCCCTGAACGAGTTTCGGAATCGCCGAGCGCCAACCGTTTTTCGGAAGCTCCATCATGAAGCCGAAACTGCCGAAATTCACGCCGCAGACAGGGATCTTCAACGGCGCGCACAGCTTCCCGGTCCGCAGCATTGTTCCGTCGCCGCCCAGCGTCATGACCAAATCGTAACAGCCTTCTTTCAGCCGTGCGCGGAACGTTGCGTCGCGCAGCGGGTAATCATCAACCGTAACCGCGCCATGGCTGTCCGCTCGAAACGCTTCGGCAATTTCGCGCGCGCTTGTCGAAATGCCCTCGACGCGTTCATGCCAAACCACGGCGATTTTTTCGGGTTTCCGAATCGGAGATTTCATCAGCCTAACCTCTCATTACAGCGGGCGCGGTAGCCGCAGGCGCGGCATTTCCCGATATCGCGATGCGAACGCGGAAAACCCGCCGCTTCCGCCTCCCGCAGCGCGGCGATCGTTTCCAGCAGCCGGCGGCGCAACTTTATTGTATACGAAATTTCAAAAGACGTGTCCGGATAGCGTAAAATCCCGCGCCGGACGCGCTTGCCTTCGCAGCTTTCGATCAGATAGCAATACGCCGCCAGCTGCAGGACATGAGCCGGGATCGGGAATTCCGGCGTCGCGCCGCTTTTAACTTCGATCGGAACCGGTCCGCGCCAAGAATCGATAATCCAGTCCGGTTTTCCCGTCAAGCCGGTTTCCGGATCATAATAAGTCTTTTCAGGCTGCCGCGTCGGATCCATATCGTCGTAGCGGATCCCTTTCCAGGGAATCCGCTCCCGCCGCGCCCTAAGCGATACCAGGATCAGGATCAGTATACAGCCAATCAGCGCGATAACCAACAGAAGGAACGGATCCGGCGTCATCGCGTTCCGCCGCGAGACGCCCAAACGAGCGCGAGAATCAGACCGAGAATTGCGATCGCCAGGATCAGGAACCGGATCAGCGTTTCCGTCCGCCGCGCCGCCCGGCCCAGACGTTCATGCGCCAACGTTCCGGCGTCCATCTGAGCCTGATTTTCGGACGGGATTCCGGCGCGCCGATACCCCAGCGCCCGCGCGCAATATAGAAAGGCCGCCAGTTCCGAAGCCTGTATCCGTCGTTTCGAACGCCGTTTCTCCATACGGATAGCATATCATGAATCGGCGCGTTTGTCGATATTTTAGGATGATAGTTCTAATTTCAAGCGCGCCGCGCGCCGGATTAAAAAACGCCGTCCGGAGGAAATTCGCTGATGTCGATCCCATGATCCGAAACCAACGCTTCAACCGCCGCCTCGTCGCTGAAACCGTTCGCCGCGCCGCTATGACCGATTTTCAGCGCCGCGAAAATCTGCGCGCGGATCAGGGCGTCGAGCGCGGACCTGCCTGTCAGGTAGAAATTCAGGAACGCGGAGAAAAGCGCGTCTCCGGCTCCGACCGTATTCACGACGGTTCCGACGCGCGCGGCGGTCATGCGGTAGATCAGGTTGTCGTCGCGGCAATACAGACAGGCGCCCGCTTTTCCGCAGCCGGTTACGATTATTTTCGCCGCGTATTTTTCGCTAAGCCGGGATATAAATCGTTCGGGCGGCTCGGGAAGACGCTCGTCGCTCAGGAACAGAATATCGGCGGCTTCCATAAAGTCGCGGTTATACGCGTCGTCCGGATCGCTCAGCGCATGAACGTCGGTCGCGATCGGAACGCCCGCGTCTTTAGCGATTCGCAACAGCGGCCGATTGAAATTGATGTTGCAGAGAACGGCGGCGGCGCAGCCTTCGAGAAGCGGAGCGATCGCCGAAACGTCCGCCGTTCGTTCCTGGATATCCTTAAGATCGCAATAAATCTGCCGCTTCCCGGTATCGTCGTAAAGGACGACCGATAGGGGCGTCGCGTTCAGAGCCGTTTCAATGTTAGCAGCGATATCGAGAGACTTGAGCGCCGCCGAAATTCGTTCCGCCGCTTCGTCGTTGCCGGTAACCGTGTTCAGAAGAACGTCGTTCCCGAGCGTTTTCAACGCTTTCGCGACGTTGAAAGCGACGCCGGAAACGTTCGATTCGATCCCGAAAAAAGGGTAATGAACCGGGGCGTATTCGATCGGGAATTTCCCGACGCGGACATTCGTTTCAACGTTAACCAGACCGGATATAAAGATTTTCATCGGGCTTCGTGCTGACTGATCCTTTCCGTGCGGTTTATCCACAGTTCAAACGTGGATAACGTCGTTCGAATTAAATTATAATCTGCGCAGCGGGGATAACTTTCAGGAGAACCTGTGGATAGGCTGCGGATCGTCCCGTTTTCGGCCGATTCGATCCACAGGTTATGAACATGGGGATAGACTCGGCCGGCGATATTCGAAGGAACCTCAGCAACGATCGATTTTAAATGCGCCTTCTGTTACGGCCGGTTACGAATTGTTTTATGTCGATTTTGTCAAGGGTTTAAATCTTAAACGGATGTCCCAAAACTAATTTCATCGCTGCTTTTTACCGATAACAGAATTCGTTTACGGGGCAGATTCATTTAATCTGTCAGATATTTATTCGACTCCTTAAAATTAACATACTCAACGCCATTAAATTTTGGATACGATTGTCCTGCGTAAATGATTCGCGGTTTTTTAGCGTTCTCTTCGGTGTTTTCGAAATGTATAAGGTTCTTAGAAAATGATTTATTAGGCGTCATGGATGTTTTTATTTCGAACGGATACAAAAACTCTTCTCGGCGGACGATCAAATCCTCTTCTACTCCTTTAGCCGTTCTTAAATAATATATATTTGGGTCTTGATGTTGGTTTAACTTCGACTTCAAGACTTCGCCTACGATCAAATTCTCAAACAGATTTCCTCTTAACGGATCACGATTCGCTTGATTTTCCGTTTCTATCCCTAAGAGATAGGATGCCAATCCAATTTCTGTAAAATATATTTTGGGCGATTTGATCTGCCGCTTTGCCACGTTCGAAAAATAAGGCCTAAGTTTATAGACGATATAGGACAATTCCAAAACAGATAACCAATCCGATAACGTCGTTGATGAAACGCCCACTTCGCCCGACATAGAAGATAAATTTACGACTTGTCCGACCCTTCCTGCCAATAATGTTAGAAAACGTAAAAATCTATCGAGATTTCTAATCTCTAACATTTCACGCAAATCTTTTTCAACATACGTATTTAAATAGTCTCGGTAATAAACAGCGGCTTTTCTTGTTCCTTTTCTGTAGAGTTCCGGCATAAATCCGGTAATCAGCAATCTGTCAATAGATAGCTCATCCAGAATTCCTTCTTTCGAAAGCTCCTGCATGCTCAATGGAAGCAACGTCAGCAACGCAGTCCTTCCTGCTAAAGATTGCGAGATCCCTTTCTGTAAACTATGTTGATGGCTGCCGGTAAGAATAAAACGCCCGTTTCTTGCCCTATCGTCATCAACCATAACCTGAATCGCTGAAAGCGGTTCCGGAACCCTTTGAACCTCATCAATGATCAAAGGCTGCTTAAATGTTTCAAAAAAGCCTTTATAATCTTCTTTTGCGAAAAGTCCAGTTACGGGATCCTTTAAGTTTACATAATTATATTCAGGAAAATTTCCTTCACTAAAGTCGTTTTTCCTGATTGCCGCGGTCCAATCATTGTAACTACCGGAACTTGTTCCGCAACTTTCAGCAAACTCCCAGAAATATCACGGCTGATCATACGCACCCCTTCTGCCTGATTTGATCATGCCATTTTCGGGCGTAATTTTCAACTGCCGCTTGAAATTTACGCCGATTCTGATATGTTTATTTATTCTTGCATATGCTTGGGAAAGCCTGAACGGATCGTTTCGATTTACCGTTATTATAATTACGGCGTAATGTCCGACAGGCTTGTCAACGCCCAACCGGAGGAGGAAACCAAAATGGAAAACGTTCGGCTTATCAAAGGATTAACCGATCAGGATGCGGGAAAGATTTGCCGCTGGACGAACGAGCGGGGAGAAAAATATCTCGAACAATGGTTCGGATCTGCGGACGATTTCCCGCTTTCGGTTGAGAAACTCAAATCGCTCGAAAACGTATTCTCTATTTATTGCTTATCCGATTTCGCGGGCATCATCCAAAGGATCCGCATTGAAAACGAAAATGCGCATATCGGCAGATTTGTCGTTGATCCAGAGAAAACCGGGAAAGGAATCGGGGAACAGGCGCTTTCGGCTTTGGTCGCGCTGATTTTTGAGGATGCGGCGATTAAAAGTATTTCGCTGTCTGTTTTCGATTACAACCCCGGCGCGAAAAGATTGTATGAGAAATGCGGCTTTCAAGTTATCGAAATCGTCGAAGAGCCTGTCAAAAAACACCGAATGAAGAAATTCAGGAAAGTCTGAATCCCGACCGATCCGAGGCAGGAAGTTAAGAAAAGCGGCGGGTTCCCAAATTCCGCCGCTGCTGATTTCATATATGCCTCCGGCTGAATAGCCGCCCCTTACAACCCGCCGCTATGCGCAATGGTTTTTCCGCCTGTAAATGGGGAACGGCCTATCCGAAATATCCATGCCGATCCGTCGGCCCGTGCTTTTCGCGATTTACGAGCATGATCTATCCGGATTTGATGATCGGCGTTATGATTTTGAAATAAAAAAAATGAACCCTTTTCCTTTGGTATTGAATTGTTCCGAGGTTTTATTGAATTCGCTATTTCATTTCTATTTTTCGGCTTGAAATCGATCGATGGGAATCCGGCAAAGTTATTCGCCATCGTCAAATCGCAGCATATTTCAGAGGACAATTTATATGATAAGAACGAATCTCTTCCAATCCACCGAAGCCCATAGGATCGTCGAAAGCCGGGGCAGATATTCGATCATTGAATATGAAAAAGACTTTTCAACGACGCATGAAAAAGCAATGTCCGAATATTTCGCGTCAGCGATGAATATCCGCAAGCGCCAGGTAATCGCGTCGCTCAACAATGACGGCGGCGTTATTTTGCAAGCCGGTGTGATGCAGATGATGCTCGGCCAATTAACCGTCGCTACGAATATTAAGGGTGCGGGCGATTTTATGAAGAAATTGATCGGGAGCAAGGTAGTCGGGGAATCTGCCATTAAACCGCGATATACCGGCAGCGGAATTCTCGTTTTGGAACCGACATATAAATACATTCTTTTTGAAGATTTAGCAAATTGGAATGGCAATATTGTCATAGAAGACGGTCTGTTTCTCGCCTGTGATGACTCGGTTGATTTGAGAATTTCCGCGCGGACGACGTTATCATCCGCTGCGCTCGGAAATGAAGGATTGTTTAATACGATGCTGACCGGTCAGGGAGTTGTTGTTTTGGAAAGTCCCGTACCGAGATCGGAATTGATTGTTGTAGATTTAGATAACGATACGGTTAAAATTGACGGGAGCATGGCGATTGCCTGGTCGAATTCATTGGAATTCACGGTCGAGAAAACGACGAAAACGTTGGTCGGATCGGTCGCTTCGGGAGAAGGTTTGGTGAA
Organism: Flexilinea sp.; assembly: GCA_029983925.1. GTDB lineage: Bacteria > Chloroflexota > Anaerolineae > Anaerolineales > Anaerolineaceae > Flexilinea. The sequence continues at coordinate 6,152 of JASBYO010000067.1, read as the reverse complement.
TGTGTATCGCGGAAACGGTCGTATTTTAATTGCCCCTGTCGCGGCCAATTAAACATATTCGACGCCCCATACGAACCGAAATAAAAACAAGCCGATAATTGAAATCAAAGAGGCGGTCATATGTAGCCGCCTCTCGTAAACGTTATCCGCTCGATTAGATCGTATTTTTCCCCGTCAACCGGTCTTTACAATCCGGCCGCCTTGCGCAGCGTTTCCGCCATATCGGTTTTTTCCCAGGTAAAATCGGCGTCTTCGCGTCCGAAATGGCCCCAGTACGACGTCTTCCGGAAGATCGGCCGGCGCAGCCCCAGACGTTCGATAATCGCGCCGGGGCGAAGATCGAAATTCGCGGCGATCAACTCGGAAATTTTTTCATCCGCGATCTTCCCGGTTCCAAACGTCTCAACATTGATCGAAAGCGGCCTGGCGACGCCGATCGCATACGAAAGCTGGATTTCGCAGCGGTCCGCGATCCCGGCCGCGACAATATTTTTCGCGACCCAGCGCGCGGCGTACGCGGCGGAGCGATCGACCTTAGTCGCGTCTTTCCCGCTGAACGCGCCGCCGCCATGACGGCCCATCCCGCCGTACGTATCGACGATAATCTTCCGTCCGGTCAGTCCCGAATCGCCGAGCGGTCCGCCGATAACGAATTCGCCGGTCGGATTGACGTAAATTTTAAGCTCGGCGTCGACGAATTCCTTGGGGAGAACGGGATCGATAACGTATTTTCGGATCGCGGCTTCGATTTCATCGTGTTTCCCGCGCATGGAAGCGGAATGCTGCGTAGAGATGACGACCGTATCGATCCGTTTCGGCTTCCCGTAGCTGTATTCGATCGTAACCTGGCTTTTTCCGTCGGGAAATACCCAAGGCAGCGTTCCGTTTCGCCGGACTTCTTCAAGCTTCTCGACCAAACGATGCGCCAGATACGCCGGCATCGGCATCAGCGTTTCCGTTTCGTTGCAGGCAAATCCGAACATCATCCCCTGGTCGCCCGCCCCTGTATTCACGAAGGCTTCTTTCGCATCGGCGCCTTTTTTCGCTTCGAGCTACTGATCGACGCCGAGAGCGATATCGGCCGATTGCGTCGAAATCGCCGAAAAAACGCCGCAGGTATTTCCGTCGAAGCATTTTTCGCTCGAGTCGTAGCCGATCTCTTTAATCACGTCGCGGACGAGAATATCGAAGTTAACAAACGCGCTCGTCGTAATTTCGCCGAAAACCATCGCGAAACCGGTTTTCACCGCCGTTTCGCAAGCGACGCGCGACATCGGATCCTTTTCCAGACAAGCGTCTAAAATAGCGTCGCTGATCTGATCGCAGACTTTATCCGGATGCCCCGAAGTAACGGATTCGGACGTAAAAAAGAACCTCTCGGAATTCATAAACGTAGACATTAAAAAAACCTCCATTATCAGAAAACCCCCTCGGCGAAAGAGGGGGTTATGAAATCGTTCCCTCTTATCTTCCAGATACCTGTCGGAGTTGGCACCTTAATCAAACTGATCAGGTTGCCGAGGTTTCATCGGGCCGATCCCTCAACCTCTCTGGATAAGAGCGCCTTGCGGGCTGTTGTTAGTTGAGGATATTTAACCATAGCCGACCGCTTCTGTCAATAGCCGACGCGTGAATCATGACGCGTCAGCAGATCCAAAATTCATCAAATCAGCGTAGGGAATTCCTCAGAAGTTAATTATCCTTAACTCAACTTTATCCTCTATAATTGTGAATAATTGTACAAGAAGAGGAGTCCTATATGATCGTTCCCGCTGACCAGACCAAGTATGATGAATTGGCTGCGTTCATCCAGACGGTAGACGCGTCGGAAAAGTCGCTGATTGCCGTTTTGCATCGAACGCAGACCATCTTCGGTTATATTCCGCAGGACGCTCAGTTGATGATTGCCAAGGCGCTTCACTTGCCGACGGCAAAAGTCTACGGCGTCGTTACATTTTATTCATATTTCACCGAAGTTCCGCGCGGTAAATACCAAATCAGCGTTTGTCTCGGGACAGCCTGCTACGTGAAGGGCGCTCAGGATGTCCTCAAAGCGTTCCAGGATGAATTAGGGATCAGCGCTGGAGAAACGACGAAAGATTTATTATTTTCAATCAGCCAATCGCGATGCTTAGGCGACTGCGCTAACGCTCCGGTCGTCATGATCAACGACGAACTCTACGCGCAGGTTCATTCAGATGAAGTTCCGGCGATTATCAAGAAAATACGGGAGACAGAGGAGTATGCTTAATTTTGAGTCTTTACGCGCTTTGAAAACAGAAGCGAAAAAGAGATTGGACGCCCGTTTAGCGGATGTCCCGGCCGTATACCTTGACGAAACCGGAACGTATAAACTTCGCGGCCCGTATTTCGAAAAACAGACGCGCATCGTTTTGAAAAATTGTGAAATTATCGATCCGGAAAATATTGAAGAATATATCGCGCTCGACGGATATAAAGCGCTCGCGGACCTTCTCGAAAAGAACGTTCCGCGGCGCGAAATCGTCGACGAAATGATAAGATCCGGGCTGCGCGGACGCGGCGGCGCAGGATTCCCGACCGGACGGAAGTGGGCTGAAGCGTTAAAGCATGACGCGGATCATAAGTACGTGATCTGCAACGCCGACGAAGGCGACCCCGGCGCGTACATGGACCGGTCCGTTCTCGAAAACGATCCGCATTCCGTTCTCGAAGGAATGACGATCGCCGGTCTCGGAATCGGCGCCGATCAGGGCTATATTTACGTCCGGGCGGAATATCCGAACGCGGTTAAGCGGCTGAATATCGCGATCGCGGCTGCGCATAAAGCCGGACTGCTGGGGGAGCGTATTTTAGGAACGGATTTTTCGTTCGATATCGAACTCCGGTTAGGGGCGGGGGCTTTCGTCTGCGGCGAAGGTACGGCGCTGATGGAATCGATCGAGGGCCGGCGCGGAATGCCGAGGAATAAAGTTTATCGAACGGCGGAACGCGGTCTTTTCGAAAAACCGACGATTATCAACAATGTTGAGACCCTCGCCAACGTTCATCACATCTATCTGAACGGTGCGGATTGGTTCGCCGGGATCGGGACGCCCAAATCGACCGGGACGAAAGTTTTCTCGGTCGTCGGGAAAGTCAAAGATGCCGGGCTGGTCGAAGTCCCGATGGGAACGCCGCTGACGAAAATTATTTACGATATCTCCGGCGGGATTAAGAACGATTTGGCGATTAAAGCGGTTCAGACCGGCGGTCCTTCCGGCGGTTGTATTCCCGCCGACTTGATTCCGACGACGAACGTTGATTTCGAATCGCTGGCGGCGATCGGCTCGATCATGGGATCGGGCGGTTTGGTCGTCATGGATGAAACCGACTGTATGGTCGATATTTCGCGTTTTTTCATGGATTTTACGGTTGAGGAATCCTGTGGAAAATGCACCCCGTGCCGAATCGGGAATAAACGCGTTTTGGAGATGCTCGAACGGTTTATCGCCGGGAACGGCGAACCGCGCGATTTGCCGCGCCTTCAGGAATTATGCGAAATGATTCGCGACACCTCCCTTTGCGGATTAGGTCAGGCGGCGCCGAATCCGGTTTTATCGACGCTGAAATATTTCCGCGATGAATACATGTCCCATGTCCGCGACAAACGCTGTCCTGCCGGCGTGTGCAAATCGTTAATGACGTACGTCGTGCGTGAAAAGTGCGTCGGCTGCGGCTTATGCAAGATTAATTGCCCGGTGAAATGCATTACCGGGGAGCGAAAGACGATGCACCATATCGATCCGAACGCTTGTATCCGCTGCGGCGTTTGCGCCGCGAAGTGTCCGGTTCACGCAATCGAATTAGCCTAAGCGCGGGAAGCGAAAGAAGAAAGGTTATTTAGAAATATGATTACCTTCATGATTAATGACCAGGAAGTAACCGTTCCGGAAGGGACGACGATCCTTAACGCGGCGCGAGAAATCGGGATCAAAATTCCGACCCTTTGTTTCCTGAAAGAACAGAAAGGCGTCGAATTTCAGAGCGCTTCCTGCCGCGTCTGTATGGTCGAGGAACCGGGAAGGCAGAAGATGCTGGCGGCATGTTCAACCAAAGCTTGGAACGGATTGAAAGTCCGGACCGATACCCCACGGGTGATCAGAACGCGCCGCCTGATGGTTGAGCTGCTGCTCTCGAACCATCCGAAAGATTGCCTCATCTGTCATAAAAATGGGGACTGCGAGCTGCAGACGCTGGCCGCAGATTCGAACGTCCGGGAAGTCTCGTTTCAAGGCGCGATGAATAAATGCAGGATTGACAATTCATCGCTCTCAATCGTTCGCGATATGAATAAATGTATTCTGTGCAAACGCTGTGAAGAAGTTTGCAGCAATATTCAATCGGTCGGCTGCTTAACAGATGTCGGGCGCGGTTTCCATACTGTCGTCGGAACGGTTTTTGATTGGCCCATGACCGATACGACTTGCACCTTCTGCGGTCAATGTCTGGCGGTCTGTCCGACCGGCGCGTTAGCCGAAGTCGACAACACGAGAAAAGTTTGGGACGCGCTCGTTTCCGGGAAAACGGTCGTCGTCCAAACCGCGCCCGCGGTTCGCGTCGCGTTAGGTGAGATGTTCGGAATGGAACCCGGTTCGGTCGTTACCGGTAAAATGGTCGGCGCGCTGCGCATGTTGGGATTTGATTACGTTTACGATACGAACTTCGCCGCCGACGTAACGATTATGGAAGAGGCCGCCGAATTGGTTCATCGCATGAAGCATGGCGGCGTGCTGCCGATCCTGACATCCTGCTGCCCGTCCTGGATCAAGTTTATTGAACATAACTTTGGCGATATGCTAGATATTCCTTCAAGTTGTAAATCGCCGCATGAAATGTTCGGCGCGTTAGCGAAAACGTATCTGGCCGACCGGCTCAATGTTCCAAGAGAAGATATGATCGTCGTTTCAGTTATGCCCTGCGTCGCGAAAAAGTACGAATCGGCGCGGCCGGAATTATCGGTCGCGGGGCAGTCGGACGTCGATATCGTCATCTCAACACGGGAACTGGGACACATGCTGAGAGAGATCGGCGTCAATTTTGAATCGGTTAAGGAAAGCGATTTCGACGATTTCATGGGCGAATCTTCCGGCGCCGGTACGATTTTCGGCGTAACCGGCGGCGTTCTCGAAGCGACGCTGCGGACGGCTTATGAATGGATAACCGGCGAAACGCTCGAAAACGTTGAGTTCGAGGCGATCCGCGGCTTCGAGGACGTCAAAGCGGCGACGATCGATATTCAAGGAAAACCGTTCCGCGTCGCCTCGGCGAGCGGTTTGAAAAACGCGCGCAAATTACTGAACAGTATTCGTTCGGGAGAAGCGCATTTCGACGCGATTGAAATCATGGCCTGCCCGGGCGGCTGTATCGCCGGCGGCGGTCAGCCGTCCGTTCATCAGGATTACTCGATTCTTGAAAAGCGCATGGCGGCAATATACGGTATTGACGAAGCCAAGACCATTCGCCAGTCGCACAAGAATCCCAGCGTTATCCGATTGTACGAAGAGTTTATCGGCGAACCGTACGGGGAGAAAGCGCACGAGCTGCTTCATACGGAATATAAGCTCCGGAAGAAGATGTAGCCTGAGTTTTTATCGGAATGAAATCGGAGTCCGCAGTGTTTTTCGGACTCCGGTTTTTATTTGCCGGCTTTGAGTTATGTCGATCTCTGAACTTGCTGGCTTTTCTCTATGAACCATCGCGGTCCGCCAGATGAAACAAGTACGATATTCGAATAAGCGGTAAAATCGCCGGTTCGGATAACGAATTTAATTTCCTTAATCAATTCGTTTCTAAGATATTCCTGAGAGACTGTCTCGATTTCGACATCTTCGCCAAAAAAACTAAGGAACATCTTTTCTTTTGAAGGGCTGACTTGATGCGTCAGGTTGGAATAAATGATCTTCTCTGTTGAAAAATGCTTGACGATTTCACGCAATATATCAATTGTTGTCGGCTTATTTTCCGCCAACGAAATATCAATGACTTTTTTCTCATTCGGAATCGCGAATCCAGCGTCGGCAATTAGAAACTTGTCCGTATGACCAAGTTTCGCCAATTCAGACGCAATATCCCGATTTAAAATGCCCGTTTCTATCATTCTATTTCGTCCGATTATATCCTTCAAGCAGTTC
>JASBYO010000066.1 GCA_029983925.1 Flexilinea sp. | reverse complement strand
CCCCCCCCCCCCGCGCCATCCGCCCCGGTTTCCCGGAGCATTCTTAAAAGGCGCAGCGCCGCTCATGCCAAATTAGAAAGAAATGCTTTGACAATATTCTCAAGCATATTTTGAAATTCCGACTTTTGCGACGATCTCTTCGCCGGCCGCCTTATTTTTCTTCCGTGATGCGTTCGAGTCCGCCCATCCAGGGTCTCAGGACTTCAGGAACGACGACGGAACCGTCCGGCTGCTGGTACGTTTCCAAAACGGCGATCATCGTTCGCGGCAGTCCCAGGCCCGATCCGTTCAGCGTATGCAGGAAGCGCGGCTTTCCGGTCGCGCTGTCGCGGAAACGGATCCCGGCGCGGCGCGATTGAAAATCGCCGTCGTTCGAAACGGAGGATACCTCGAGCCATTCTTTCGCCCCCGGCGCCCAGACTTCGAGATCATAGCAAATTTCGGCGTTGAAGCCGAGGTCGCCGGTGCATTGGGCGACGACCCGGTACGGCAGATCGAGCAGCTTCAGCGTCTCTTCAGCGGCGGAGAGCATCCGGTCCAATTCTTCGCCGGATTTGTCCGGGTGGGCATAGCAGTACATTTCGACTTTATCGAACTGATGGCCGCGCTTAATTCCCCGAACGTCGCGTCCGGCGCTCATTTTTTCGCGGCGGAAACATGGCGTATAGGCGGTGAAACGAAGCGGCAGCTTGCTTTCGTCGATGATTTCGTTCATGTAGAGTCCCGTCAGCGGGACTTCGGCCGTCGGAACCATCCAATAATCTTCTTCGGCGTCATGATAAAGGTTGTCCTTAAATTTCGGCAGCTGGCCGGACCCGTAAAGAACGTCGGCTTTCACCATGAACGGCGTATATCGTTCGACGTAACCCTGACGGGTATGCAGGTCGAGCATGAAGGCGATCAAGGCGCGCTGGAGCCGGGCGGCGGCTCCGTTCAGAACGTAAAAACGGCTGCCGGTCAGCTTCACGCCGCGTTCGAAATCGATGAGGTTCAGCCGCTCGCCTAAATCCCAGTGTTCCAGCAGGTCGTATTCTCTCGTTGCGATCGTGCCTTCGGTGCGGACGACGACGTTATCGGCGTCGCTCGCGCCGAGCGGAACGCGCTCGTCCGGGATGTTCGGGATAACGGAAAGCAGGTCGCGCAATTCTTCTTCGACGGCTCGGACGTCCGCGTCGAGTTCGGAGATTCGCTCGGAAACGGTTTTCATCGCGGCGATTTTCGCCTCGCGCTCCGACGCGTCTTTCGTTTTACCGATTTCCCTGGAAACGCTGTTCCGTTCGGCTTTCAGCGCTTCGACTTCGTTCAGTTTCGCGCGCCGTTCAACGTCGAGCGTCAGGACGCGGTCGATCGAATCGGCGTTCATCTGACGCTTTCGTATCGCATCGCGGACGCGATCCGGATTTTCCCGAATAATACTGATATCTAACATGGCGCAACTCCTTTCAGGTAGAACCGAAATCCCGGGAAACGGAAAGCGTTCCGTTCCCGATCGATCCAATCTATTTTACAACAGGTCTTGGCGGAACTTTGTTCTCGGAGCGTAAACGTGTGCGGGCGTATCAAGCGCGTTGATATGAATTGCGCGCTCCGGTGCGAACGGTTGCGGCTGGATCAGACGACCAGCTCGGAGACCGGCTGTTCGAACTTCGCGTATTCCGGGAAGAAACTCGTTTTATCGTCGAGCAGCGCCGCGGACTCGAGTTTATAACCGATATTGCGCTGGGTCAGGATAATTTTCGGATTTTTCGGATCTTTTTCAACCGCTTTGCGCAGCCACTGAATATGCACTTCAAGCGTGCGCATGTCGTCGGTAAATTCAGTATTCCAGATTCGTTTAAAGATTTCGCTGCGTTCGAGCGTTTGATCGGGGTTGTCCAGGAACAATTCGAGCAGTCTGGCTAATATTGGGGTCAGCCCGGTAATTCTGCCGTGGATTTCGAGCGCGCGCCGCGTCGGGTTATAGGTAAGCTTTCCGTAACGGCGCGCGTTTGGGTCGGAAAGGGATTGAATATTTTTGATTTGCGTGACGAGCGTTTGGACTTTAAACGGGAGCGTCATCACGATATCGGCTTTATCGGAAATTTTTTTATCTTTTAATGCGCTGTCGATAATCAGGATGATCCGGACTTCGGGTTTGATCTGTTTCATGCGGTAGATGATCCGATTGCTCGCGGTTCGGAGCGATGCGGCGTCGATCAGGATCAGAGCCGGATCGACCTCTTCCATTTTTTGAATCGCGGCCGATCCGGTCGCGGTCATTTCAATATCGTAGCCTTTCTGGCGCAAGCTGAGGAAAAAAGAAGGATGATCGGTCTGTTTCCCTTCGATCAGGACGATTTTTCCGGGATGTTTATATTTCGTTTGGGTCATCAATCATGCCTCCGCCGTTTGATTCTGGTTTTGGGAAGAGAGAGACAGGTATTCTTTCCGCCCGGCAAAGCGGGATTCAATCCCGACAATATTTTTTAAATTGTCAATCAATTTTGCTTATCTCGATTGAGACAAGCTGTTTATTTAATTAATAATCCCTCGAAAAAAGATTATACACCTTGACTGATTATCTTTGAAAATTTTGTTAACGATTCACGAAATCCCGCTCCGAAAAGCCGTTCTCCTGAAAATTTGATCGCGGACGAGGGAACCGCGATTTTTAATCCGATAATTGAATTATAATCAAAAAACGCTGTGCGAAGTATTGAAGAAAAGCGGAGTATGAATCATGATGGACGTGTGGAACGAATTTGCCGTAGACAGTATTCACGTGAGTTTAACGACGCAGCAGCGTATGCTGATCCTGAAAGATATTCGCGACGAGGTCTATATTCCGATTTGGGTCGGCACGTTTGAGGTGGATACGATCGTTATCGGTCTTCAGGAAATCGAGGTCAGCCGGCCGCAGACAGCCGATTTATTAAAGGAAGCGATTTCTCATTTGAACGGAAAGGTTCAAAAAGTCGAAATCCATAAAATTCAGGACGAAACGTTTTACGCGAATATTGTAATCGAAAGCGCCGAGCGGACGCTTCGGCTCGACGCGCGTCCGTCCGACGCGATCGCCTTAGCGGTTCGCTGCCGCGTTCCGATTTTCGTTTCCGACGCCGTGACGGCGGCGGCCGCGATTCGTCCGGAAGGCGATTTCCGCGACTCGGCGGCGTATCGGCGCGCGGTCCGAGGGACGCGTTTTGAGGACGAAGGCGCGCCGATCGAACCGGCAGATATGGCGGGGTTAGGCGTCTTCGACGATTTTTTGAAAACGTTGAGCGGGACGGAAACGGTCGAAATTTCCGATTCGGAAATTGAGGCCGCGTTAAAATCGCGGGAAGACGAGGCGGGAGATTCCGGCGAATCTCCGGAAGATCCCGAAAAGGACGCGTCCGACGAAAATCCGGACGTTTCGCTTTGACCGGTCCCCGTTCGGTTGGGGAGCCCGCTTCGTTGGCTGTGGAATGATGGAAAATTTATCGTTTGAATCCTTTGAATCCGAGGAATACCGGCCCGACGCTGTTGATGAAAACGCGTTTCAGCCGGTCAGTCTTGCCGCGGAAATCAACGTTCTCGGATCGCTCCTGATCGACGCGGAAAAATATTACGACGTTAACCGCTGGATCAGCGAAAAAGATTTTTATTATCGGAAACACCAGTGGATCTGGATCGCCATCCGAGACCTGATTAACGACGGCATGACGGTCGACCTGACGACGGTCGAAAGCCGTCTTTCCGACATGGGATATTTAGACGAGGTCGGCGGTTCCGCTTACCTGATGTCGATCCTTTACGATACGTCGTCGTCTTTAGGCGCCGAATCGTACGCGCGGATCGTTCAGGATAAAAGCGCCCGGCGCCAGCTTTTAGCGCGTTCGGCCGAAATCGGCGCGTTGGCGAAAGACGAGTCGAAAGAACTCGAGACCGTCTTTCAGGAAGCGGAACAGAAACTGTACCAGGTTCAGGAATCGCGCATGGAAAAGGGCTTCGAAACGGCTCAGGAAGTTATCCGGCAAGTTTTCAGCAAGCTTCATGAAAAAGCCCAGTCACAGAAAGAATTCCACGGCCTGCCGACGGGGTTCACCGATCTTGATAAACTTTTAGGCGGGATGCAGCCGTCCGACCTGATGATCGTCGCCGCGCGCCCCGGTATGGGGAAGACGAGTTTTATGATGTCCGTGCTGCGTCACGCGGCGCTCAACGTCAAGAAGAGCGTCGTCTTCTTCTCGCTCGAAATGAGCAACGATCAAATTATGCAGCGCCTGCTCTCGCAGGAATCGGGTATCGACAGCCGTAAGATCCGCGACGGCCAGCTGGCGTCCGACGAGATTCAAAGTTTGCTGATTTCGATGGACCTGATCGGCGATTCGCGGATTTATCTCGACGATACGCCGGGGATTACCCCTTCCGCGCTTCGTTCAAAATGCCAGAAGTTGAAGCGGGAGGCTGAGATCGACTTGATCATCATCGATTATTTGCAGCTGATGTCGGGCGATTTATTTAAGGATAACCGCGTTCAGGAAGTTTCGTATATATCGCGGACGCTGAAAGTTCTGGCGAAGGAACTCGGCGTGCCGATTCTGACCGCCGCCCAGATGTCGCGTTCGGTTGAACAGCGCGCCGATAAGATGCCGATGCTGTCCGATTTGCGCGAATCCGGTTCGCTTGAACAGGACGCCGATATCGTCATGTTTTTACACAAGCCTGACAGCGACGGTTCGGAAGAGTTGGAAGGGTTGGTTAAGCTGATCCTCGCCAAGCACCGCAACGGTCCGGTCGGCGATATCGATCTCGTTTATCGGAAGAGTTTGGCGCGTTTCGATAACGCCGCAAGAATTACGGATTACGGGGGCTAAGTTTATGAACGTTCCGTTTGAAGGATTCCGTTTCGGCGTTGAGACGGTTCCGAAACAATTTTTTTCGGAGCTGCTGCCGGCGATCGACGATCTCGACGAGCTTCGGGCGGCGCTTTTCGGAATCTTCCTGCTGAACCAGTTCAGCGGCGACTCACGCTATATTGTGCTGAAAGATTTTTTAGAGCTGCCGTCCGCGATAGAGGCGTTCGGCGGCGCGGGCGCGGAACGGCGGTTAAAAAAGGCGTTGGCGAAAGCGGTTGAACGGAAGATTTTCCTTCGCGTCCGTTATAACGAAGACGATTTGTACTTTTTGAATAGTCCGAAAGGCAGGGCGGCGCTAAAACGGTTGGGCGACGGCGAATGGGTCCCGGATTCATTTTTACATATAGCGGAGGCGGTTAACGTCGACCGTCCCAATATTTTTACCCTTTATGAAGAGAATATCGGTCCGCTGACGCCGCTGATCGCCGATCGGCTCAAGGACGCCGAAGCGCGCTACCGGCCTGATTGGATTGCCGCCGCGATCGATCAGGCGGTTGTGAATAACGCGCGCAGCTGGCGCTATATCGAGACGATTTTGGCTAATTGGAAAGAGAACGGGCGAAATGGATGAAAAATCGAGGATTATCGCGCGCCTGATCGAACAATTCGGGAAGCTCGAACCGACGGTCCCGACGGACGAAGCGGCCCCGGTCGGATCGTACGGCGCGTTGGGACGGGCTGACTGTCCGATTTGCCATGGGATCGGGTTTATCTCTTATGATAAGCCGTTCGGAGACCCCGATTTCGGCCGGATTCAGCCGTGCAGCTGCCGCAGGAAATCAAGTCCGGCTGATCGGAAGCTGGCGATGGCCCGGCGCGGAAACCTGATCGGCTATACTGACATGACCTTCGAGCGTTTTAATATCGACGGCCGCGGCCAGCTGCGCGAAGGCGAGCGGCTGGCGCTGCGGCTGGCGAAAACCGCGGCGCTGAATTTTGCGAACCGTCTCGACGGATGGCTGATGTTTACCGGGCTGTACGGGACGGGGAAAACTCATCTTGCGGCCGCGATCGCCAATCATTGCCTGAACGCCGGCGTCGACTGTTTATTTCAACCGGTTCCCGATCTGTTGGATTGGATCCGTTCGTCTTATTCAGGGTACGGCGAATCGTACGGCGACCGTTTTGAACGGATCCGTTCGGTCCCGCTGTTGGTGATGGATGATTTGGGCGCGGAAAGCGGGACGGCCTGGGCGGACGAGAAAATCTTCCAGATTTTGAATTTCCGCGCGGTTAACCGGCTGGCGACGGTCGTGACGACGAACTGCGATCTGCGGGAACTGGACGGACGGATCGCGTCGCGGCTTTCCGATCCGGCGCTGGTAACGACGATTCATCTTAAAGTCCCCGATTATCGAAAACCTTTTTCGGGCGCGGATACGACGTTCGACTCGCTGTCAACGCTGCATCAGCTGACGGATCGGACGTTCATGTCGTTCGAAGGACGCCGTTCGGAGCCGATGGCGGACGAAGGACGGGCGGAACTCGATTCGGCGCTGCGCGCCGCGCGCGCTTTCGCCGCCGATCCGGTCGGATGGCTAATTTTTTCCGGGCCGAACGGCGTCGGGAAAACGCATATCGCCGCGGCAATCGCTAACGAACTGACGGAAAAGAATTTGCGCGAAGTGCTGTTTATCCCCGTCCCCGAGCTGCTCGATCATCTTCGCGCGACGTTCAGCCCAACTTCGACGATTTCTTTCGACCGTTTATTTGAATCGGTCGAGAATGCGCCGATCCTGATTCTGGATCATCTGAATACGACAAACGCCACGACTTGGACGAAAGAAAAATTATTCCAAATTGTGAACTATCGTTCGCTGCTGCGTTTGCCGACTGTTTTTACGACCGTGCTTCCGGTTAAAGATATCGAACCCGGGATCCAGAGCCGGATGCTTGATTCAAAGCTGACGAAAATCGTTCCGATGTTTCATGTCCCGATGTATGGACTGCCGCGCGATAAAGATTCGGCGCTGCCGAAACGGATTCCGAAAAGATCCGCGCGCTGACGTTATTTTTTTCAGATCGCCGCGGTTTCGGCTGAAATCGCGTATCGATTACGGCGTATCGCATGATTTCCGATGCTATAATTGGCTTGCGGTTATTATTCTCGTGCGTTTTCAGCTTTAAATTAGGACGATTCATTGAGAATCAAAGGAGGTCTGATGAAAAAGTTGGTTCGAGTCTCGGTTCTCACGATTATTGCGCTCATTTTATTTTCATTTGTTTTCTTCGGGCTGCCGTCGCGAAGTTTCGCTCAGGCGCTGAAGCCGGAGGAAATTATGTATCTGATCGATTTAGTCCTTAAATCCGACGGAGATAAGGTTCCCGTTCCGGCGAACGTTTCGCAGGACGAATTGGTTATGAAAATGATGACGATGTTTGAAGAATCCAGAAAAGGCGCCCCGTCCGGCGTGATCGAGATGATCGCGGAGCCGACGGTTGAATCGAAACCCGCGCTGCCGGCGGACGAACCGATCGATTGTTTTATCCCGAACGGTCAGGCGTATCGCATGAGCACTTGCGCCGGGAACGGAGCGCCGACGGAATTTTCGCTCAAGGTAGACTGGCAGCCGCGGATCATGACCCATATCGCGGGTATCGGCGCGAACGGATATTTTCTCGAGGTTCGCGTTCAGATCACGAACATGACCGATAAAACCTGGAACGGATTCCGCGGAACTTCGTTTTCGGTTATCGAGGATTTCTCCGAATCAGACGCGCGGATGACTTATCAGCTCGACGACGTGGTTACGTCGAAGAAATCCAAGTCTTACGAGCTGAACCAGCTGAAGGAGCCGGTTTTCCCGGGCCAGACGGTTACTTATTTCCTCGTTTTCGATATTTCGAAACATTCCGTTACGCAGCAGACGCTCGTCTTCCGCGCCGTCGATTACTCGGATCAGAAGTCGGAAACGAAGATTTATTTGCCGCTCCCGGATTTTATTCCGGTTCAATACAATTAACCGACGAATGGCGGCTGTTCCCCGCCGCGCCGGAAGCTTTTCAGAAATTGAGTTTCCTGTACTGACGAAAACGAAAAGCGATTTCGCCGGTGTTGATTCGTGCTAAAATCTGAGTAACCAATTCATCAGTTGAAATCGGTGCGAATCCGATACTGACCCGCAACTGTGTGAGCTTTTAGGCTCGAGCCAGACCGGCTGATGAATCATTATTAACGCCTCGAGGATTAGGTAAACGGTATAAAATAAACAGCCTCGAGCGGGCTGTTTTTCGATTCTGAATACGGTACGGATTCTGAGGCGATCCAATGAGTATTTCGGAGGAAATATGAAAAAATCGCACTTATTGCTTATTTTTTTGTTTGTATTCTGTTTGCTGTCAATCGTTCAGTTAAACGTTTTTGCCCAGGAAGCTGTCAAGGAGATCGAGACGGCCGTTTTAGTTGACGACTTCGATCGGGAAATTACGGTTAATTATCCGTTAGGTTCGATCGTCTCGCTGGCGCCGTCGGTAACCGAGATGATCTGCGCGACGGATTCCTGCGCGAAACTTGTCGGCGTCGACGCGTATTCGAACTATCCGGAATCTGTCGACGAGTTGGAAGAAGTAGGCAGTCTTACCGGCGAGCTGTCTCTCGAGAAAATCCTGGCTTTGAATCCGGATCTCGTTATAGCTGCGGAGATCAACTCTCCGGAACAAATTAAAGGTTTGGAGGATATCGGAATCCCGGTTTATCGAATTAAAAATCCGACGGATCTTGAAAGTATGCCGGAACTGTTCCGGAAATTCGGCGAGATTCTTGACGAAAGCGAGCAGTTGGAAGCGGTCGCCGCGCGCTTTGAGACGCGGTTAGGCGAAATTCGAAAGCTCCTGAAAGACGCGGAGGCGGTCAGCGTTTTTTATGAAATTGACGCCAGCGATCCGACCAGCCCCTGGACGACGGGCAGCGGTACGTTTATCGACAGCTTGATTCAGGAAGCGGGCGGAAAAAATATCGCGGCGGAGATGGACGGCGACTGGCTCCAGATCAGCGTCGAGTTCCTGATCGAAGCGGATCCGGAGACGATCGTATTAGGCGACGCGAACTACGGCGTGACGCCTGAAAGTTTGAGCGAGCGCGACGGGTGGGGCGATTTAAGCGCGGTCGTTAACGGCGCGATCCTTTCCGTCGATTCGGATATCGTCTCGCGTCCTGCCCCGCGTATTATCGAGGCGCTGGAAATCTTGGCGCAGTTTCTTCATCCGGCGCTGTTCCTGAACGAAGCGGCGAATTAAATTATCAAGTTTATGCGCTTTCGTGCCGGTCCGCTTACGCTTTTGCTGAGTTTGGGGGTTGCCGTCATGCTGGGCCTGAGCGTCCTGATCGGGCCGGTTTCGTTGGATTTGCGTTCGGTTCTGATGACGATTGGGAAAAAGTTCAGCCAAAGCGAAATTCCGGCCGAGTTGGCGAAGATTGAAACGATCGTTTTTACGTTGCGGCTGCCGCGCGCGCTGATGTTGCTGCTAACCGGCGCCGCGCTCGGCTGCAGCGGGGCGTCGTATCAGGGACTGTTCCGCAATCCGTTGGCGGATCCGTTCCTGATCGGCGTTTCGGCCGGAGCCGGTCTCGGAGCGGTCATCGCGCAGTCGATCGCTTGGCGCAGCCAGACTTTCGCCCCCTACGCCCGGCCGCTTTTCGCGCTTGGATTTGGGATATTCGTCGTTGTCGTCGTATTTTTAATAGGCCGAGAGCATGGAAACGATTTTCCTGCGAACCGCTTAATTCTTGCCGGCGTAGCGATGAATTCGTTCTGTTCGGCGTTGATCAGTTTCATACTGATTTATTTTCGGAATAATTTTCTGACCTCGATGTCATGGATGATGGGCGGAATTACCTTGTCGGGGTGGATTCCGGTTCGCGTGATCCTGATCCCGGTGACGGCCGGGCTGATAGGGCAGGCGGCTTTTGCATACCCTTTGAACGTACTGCAGTTTGGCGATGAGCAGGCGGCCGCATTAGGGCTGGAACCGAAAAAGATTCAACGGCGAGTAATCTTTTTCGCGACGTTATCGACGTCTGCGGCAATTTCTTTTGCCGGCGTGATCGGGTTCGTCGGATTAATTATTCCGCATGCGGTTCGCTTCCTGATCGGTTCGGACTATCGAAAAATTTTGCCTTTGTCAATGTTGGGCGGCGGATTTTTCCTGATGGCGGCCGATCTGCTCGCCCGCCGCGCATTTGCGCCGCGGGAATTTCCGGTCGGGCTGATTACGGCGTTATCCGGCGCGCCGTTCTTTTTCTGGCTGTTGTATCGCCGCCGGGCGGAACGATGATTCATCCCGGCATTCTTCGTATCGAGCGCTTATCGGTCGCCTACGGAGACGCGGACCGCGTCACCGTCCGCGACGTCAGTCTTGAACTTCGTCCGGGGCAGATTTACGGATTGATCGGTCCGAACGGATCCGGGAAAACGACGCTGATCCGCGGGCTGACCGGACGCGCCCGAGCCGTTTCGGGACGGATCAGCTTTGATGGCGCCGACGTTTTAGCGTTGAACGCGCGCAAACGGGCGCGAATTATTTCGATCGTTCCGCAGTCGTCAGGAATTCCCGGCGGTTATTCCGTTTTTGACGTTGTGGCGATGGGGCGAACGGCGTATTGCGGTCCCTTCGGTCAATTGACGGCGGCGGATCGCGAAAAGGTCGAATCCGCGCTCCGATCTACGAGGGTTGCGTCTTTGCGCGATAAGGATTGCGCTTTTCTTTCCGGCGGCGAGGTGCAGCGGGTCCTGATCGCGCGGGCGATCGCGCAGGATACGCCGGTGATTATCCTTGATGAGCCGACGGCTCATTTGGATTTCCGTTATCAGATCCGCTTATTAGACTTGGTATCTTCGTATAGCCGAGAGAACGGCGTCGCGGTGCTGCTGATTCTGCATGACTTGAATTTGGCCGCCCGTTATACGGACCGGACCATGATCTTAGCGCAAGGCTCCGTCGTCGCCAGCGGCGCGACATCCGCGGTTCTGGAGCCGGAGCGATTGAGCGAAGTTTATCGGATCCCGATGGAACGGATTGAGCGCGGGAGCGGTAAGCCGGTTCTCTTCGCTCCGTCGTAACGCGCGGTTTGAAAAACGGGATAAACGAAGGATCAACCCTTAAATTTCCATAAGAATTTATTAAAAAGTCTTTTTGAAATGTCAGCTGCGTTATACTACATCCATGCAGTTTAAGGCGATTTATTTTGATATTGACGAAACGTTGTATCCGATCGGCGCGAGAATCGTCGACACGTACATCCGCCGGATGGAACAATTTATTGACGAACGGTTTGCGGCCGGACAATTAGGCGGGGAAAGACCGCATCGCGAAAATTTGTTTACGAAGTATGGAACGACGCAAAAAGGTCTTTCGTTCGAATACGGCGTGGACCGTTATGATTTCATGAACTACGTAAACGATTTTAAGATTGATGGATTGCTGACCGCGGACGAGGCTGTGCGCGCGATGATCCTTCGGATTCCGATGGCGCGCTATATTTTGACGAACGCCGACCGCTTTCACGCGACGCGCGTTTTGAAGGCGCTGAATCTGAGCGATTGTTTCGACGGTATGATTGATTCGATCGACGTCTTCCCGGATGTTAAGCCTTCGTCCAAGGCGTTTGAATACGCGCTGAAAATAACGAATCAACCCGATCCGGCGCGCTGTATTTTCGTAGACGATAAGCATGACAACGTGACGGCTGCGCACGAGATGGGCTTTTTCTCGATCCAGGTCGGGTCGAAACAACTTTCTCCGGTCGCCGACGCGCGGATTGACCGACTGATCGATTTGCCGAAATTGGGGATTTATCAGGAAATAGCGGACGAGGCTCGGATCTGATCCGGACGCTAATCACAGGTTAGGAGTAGAAAATTAGATGAAAAATCAAACGATAAAGATTCTTTCGATTATTGTTATAACGATCAGCTTTTTAGTCATCGGCTTCAGTTCGGGGGTCATTTTAGGAACCGTCGCGGAAAGAAACGCCTTCAATTTGGTCGGCGACATGCGGGGGAGTTCTTCGAATTTGGAAGTCGACAATTCCCAGAATGTTTTATCCCAGATTCGCTTCAGCGACGAAGGTCTTGAGCCGGCGGCGGAGGAGTCTTCCGATTCCGAATTGGATTTGGAGCCGTTTTGGGAAGCGTACGATATATTGGAAGAATATTACGTTGACCAACCGCTTGATAAAGACGCGCTGGTCGAGGGCGCGATCGAGGGGATGATCAACGCTTTGGGCGATCCGCATACCCGTTATTCCGACGCGGAAAGTTATCAGGAAGAGCTCGAATACATGGCGGGCGAAGAATATGAGGGAATCGGCGCCTGGGTCGATTTATCCGGCGATTATGTTAAAGTGACTTCGCCTATGCGCGGGAGTCCGGCCGAAGCGGTGGGGCTGAGACCGCGCGATTTGATTATCGCGATCGACGGGGAAGACCAAACGGGAATCGACCTGAATTTATCTTTGTCGAAGATTAAAGGTCCTGAAGGAACGGAGGTCGTTCTGACAATCAAACGCGGAACGGACGAGCCGTTTGACGTCACGATTACAAGGGCGCGCCTGACAACGCCGATGGCGATTTGGGAGATGCGCGAGAATCAGATCGCCTATATCGAGCTGACGCAGTTCGGTGAACTGACGGTTCCGGAGCTTGAAAAAGCGTTGGACGACCTGCTGCCGCAGAATCCGGTCGGTTTGGTTCTGGATCTGCGTAATAACGGCGGGGGATATGTCGATACATGCGTTTCGGTTGCGGAGGAGTTCCTTCCGAAAGGATCGCTTGTGCTGACGGAGCGCCGCGGGGACGGGTCGACGTCGGAATATAAAACGAGATTTACCGGAATAGCTCAGGATATTCCGATGATCGTTTTGGGAAATGACGGAACGGCGTCGGCTTCCGAGATTTTAATCGGTGCGCTGCAATATTATGAACGCGCGATTTTCGTCGGGACTGAAACCTACGGGAAAGGCACGATGCAAATTCAACCGGAATTATCGAACGGCGGCGCGGTTTCGGTTACGATCGCGCGCTGGCTGACTTCGGCCGGCGACTCGATTAACGGCGTCGGAATCACCCCTGACGTTTTCGTCGAACGAACTGAGGAAGATTTCAAGGAAGAGCGCGACCCGCAATATGAAAAAGCGGTAGAGCTGCTCCTGAACGGCGTACGGCCTGAAGACGTTGAGCCGATCGTCGAAGAGGAACCGGTCGAGGTCAATGCGGAAGACGAAAATTTATAGGCTTGATTCGCTGTATTGTCGTCGGTTTTGAACTCAGATTGCGTTGGTACCCGGTTGCTTCTGCCGGGTACGTTTTTTAACGTTAACGCGGTCGGAATCGGCGCAGCAGCCGAAATTGGTCATAAGATATGTAAATCGCCGCTGTTTTGCGGTAGAATACTTCCTGTACCATGAAGGAAACGGTAACGATAGGGAAGTCAATCATAATTATACCGAACCCGTTGACGGACGTCTTGCGGTGAGGTATAATTTTTTTTCGTAAAAAAAATAAATTGGAGATTGATATCAAAATGGAACAAGAAGTAAATCAGGCTTTGGAAAATGAAGTAACGGAAGCGGAGGAATCGGTCAAAGAAACGGTCCTTGAAACGGCTGCCGCCGATCCGTCGGAACCGGAAGCGGCGCTGAGCGGCGAAGAGAATTCCGACAACGACGATAACGAGGAAAGCGAACACGGTCCGAAGCTGAAAGAGCAGTTTACCGGCAAGGTCGTAAAGATGAGTTTGGCCGCGGCTTTAGTCGATATCGGCCTTGACATGCCGTCCGTAATCCATATTACTCAGATTCCGCGCCCGGAAGGCGACGCCACGCCGAAGAATCTTTCCGATCTTTTAACGGTCGGTCAGGAAATTACAGTTTGGGTCCGCCGCGTCAAGGACAATCGCGTCGAGTTGACGATGATTAAACCGTTCGATCTCGAATGGCGGGAAATTAAGAAAGAAATGACGGTCAAAGGGACCGTTGTGCGGATGGAACCGTTCGGCGTTTTTGTCGAAATCGGCGCCGAACGTCCCGGTTTGATCCATATCAGCGAATTGGCGCATAATTACGTCAAACAGCCGTCGGACGTCGTTTCGATCGGACAGGAAATCGAAGCGCAGGTACTTGAGGTCAACCGCCGCAAGAAACAGATCAAGCTGAGCGTTAAAGCGCTTCAATCGGCCCCTGAAGAATCTGAACGTATGTCTTATGGGCGCAACGCTGAGAAATTAGGCGACGTCGATCTATCGGAAATCGGCGGAACGGTTATCTCCCGTCCGCTTTCCGCGCGCGCCCAGCAGCTTAAAGCGCAGAGTTACAGCGCTGACAGTGGCGATAAACCGGCGCGGCGTCCGAAACGCGCCTCGAAGAAGCGGAATGAATTGAATACCGAAGGTATCGATTTGATGTTCTCGT
>JASBYO010000065.1 GCA_029983925.1 Flexilinea sp. | reverse complement strand
AATTTAACGTCACGGAAATGCTGATGAAGCTGCGTCAGGCGGGGCAGTTTTAAGCTTCTTTTTTATTCGGGCTTTCGCGTTAAATCTGTGTTATCGCGACGTATTCCGGATTTGTTTAATGGCGAGATTGTTAGGTTTCAAATCCTGTTGACAAAGAAAAGTGTTTGCAGCCTGCGTTAAGGTTACTTTCCGAATTACAATGTGATGGATTGTGTATTCATATTGTCCGGAGCACAAAGCATTATATATGGTTAAGAAGGAAATAATTTTTACGGATTGCTGATTATTGCAATATGCAAACAAGCGGTGAATCGGAATTGAAATGGTTTATGAGCGATAGTAACGTGTTGATATATCAGGACGAAAACGGTATTACCAAGGTGTCTGTCCGTTTCTCCGATGAGGATATCTGGATCACACAGCAGCAGCTTGCGGAAGTCTATGATACCACGCAGCAGAACATCAGCCAGCATATAGACGGCATATACAAGGATGGCGAACTGTTGCATGAGGCAACTAACAAGAAATTCTTGTTAGTTCGCACCGAGGGGAGCCGACAGGTTCGGCGAAACATCGACCATTATAATTTGGACATGATCATTGCCATTGGATACCGCGTACAATCGCAAATTGCCACCCGGTTTCGTCGCTGGGCAACCGAACGACTGCACGAATACATCCAAAAAGGCTTCACGATAGATGATGACCGATTAAAGCAAGGCGGCTCTCGCTATTTCCGAGAGCTGTTGCAACGCATTCGGGATATTCGTTCCTCTGAGCGCAACTTCTATCAGCAGGTTACGGACATCTATGCAACAGCAACGGACTATGATCCGAGATCAGATTTGACAAGAGCTTTCTTTGCCACTGTTCAAAACAAACTTCACTACGCTGTTCATGAGCGTACAGCCGCCGAGGTGATCTACGACCGTGTAGATAATGAAAAACCGCTTGTTGGTATGCCGAACTTCAAGGGCGATTACATCACCAAGGATGATGTGAAGATTGCAAAAAACTTTCTCTCGGAGATCGAATTGCAGCGGTTAAATCTCCTTGTTTCTCAGTTCCTCGATTTTGCGGAATTGCAGGCTTTGGAGCAGATACCCATGCCCATGCAAAATTGGATCGACGCTCTTGACAATCAGATTGTATCGAACAGAAGAAAGCTTTTAGAAGGTAAGGGGCGTGTTTCTCATAAGCAGGCCGTCGAAAAAGCTGAGAGGGAATTTGAAATCTATCGAACCAGAGAGATGCGACAGCTTGAAAGCGATTTTGATCGTGCGATAAAGCTGCTGCAGCAGCAGTACAAGAAAAACGGCGATGTTAAGAATAAATGATTTGTCATTGTCTCTAAAATTTTGCGCGTCGTGAAACCACGCGATGAGACATTAATCGGTGATGATTTAGTTATTTTGTTGGTGTTATACCCAAGAAATGCACTTTTCCTGCACGAATTTCACAAATACAATTTGATTAAAGGCCGAATTTCTTAAAGAGTTAAGAGTAAGGTCATATTGCGTTCATGTATACCAGTGATATAGTATACTGTAATAGCATAGAGCGGTTGGCCGAACCGAATTTGAATTTATTGCAACTATGGGATTTTTTACGCCAGAGACCGGAGGGAAAAAAGAAAACGATGAGCATGGATCATATTTTCGACGAAAGTCAACCCATCTATCAGCAGATCGTTCAGCGAATCAACGCGAAAATCCTGCGCGGGGAATATCCGCCGGGCGGAAAACTGCCTTCCGTGATTGAAGCCGCGATGATTTACAAGGTCAACCACAACACGATCGCGCGGGCGTATTCGGAGCTGATCCGATCGGGGATCGCGGCGACGCAGCGCGGCGAAGGAACGTTCGTCACGAAGGACGAGGCAAAGCTGAAAGATCTGTCGCAGGAGATGAAACGAACGCTGATGACGAATTTTCTTCAATCGTCGCAGGCGCTCGGCATTTCCGTCGATGAAATCATCGCTTTTCTGAAGGAGGCGTCCGATGAAGCGGGCGCCCTGTCGGATAGAGAGAAAGGATAAAAAACAATGAAGGAGATAACAAAAGCGGCAACCAAAGATACTTTATTCCGCGCTTTTCGATCGCGGCGTTTCGGTATCGCGGTCGGCGTCGGGATGATCTTCCTGATCGTCGGCGTCTATACCCGGCTATTCTCGGATCAGGCGCTTCCGAAGGAATACTCGTACGCCGACCTCTGGTTCCATATTTATACCTATGCCCATTACGCGCTGGCGCTGCCGATTCTCGCGGTCATGCCGTTTTCGGACACGCTGGCGATCGAGCGGGCGGAAGGGTTTCTTCGTCTGCTTGTTTTTCGCAGCGGCTTCCGTGCAATCGTTCGGGAACGGTTTTTCGTGAACGCGGTCGCGTCCGCTGTCGCCGCCATGCTTCCGTTGGCCGGACTGTATCTTTTTACGAATCTTTATGTTCCGCGTTGGATCTATCCGATTAACGTCTGGGATATTCCGGTGGCGGGGCGTCCGTACGGATTGCTCATGCCGTTTTTCCGGCGCGCGCCCGATTTATTCATTCTTTTTATAACCGGTATGGTCGGGCTGATGAGCGCGCTGTACGCGACGTTCGCGATGAGTTTGTCGTTCGTGACGACGAATCGTTATTGGATCTTGGGCGTTCCCTGCGCCTTTTACCTGTTTTCGCATTTTGTCGCGGTGAAGACGAACCTTTTCGGAGCGGATTTGTCGCCGGCCGCGCCGCTCTACGGAAACTCCTGGCACGAGTATACGTCAGCGCGGATCTTTTTCCTGCATCCGCTGACGCTGACCGCGCTGATTTCGGCGATCCTGATTCTTTTCGCCAGGCGCGAACGCGTATTATCGTAAGGAGGAATTATGAAACCGTCCGCATATTTGCGTTACCAGCTGAAACGGACGCTGCTGCGCCCGCGCTGGCTGCTGATCGTTCCGGTCGTCGGATTCATCGCTTATTTATCGTCGAACGCCGTCGCTCTCGTCGGGAGAGAGTATCCGGCGGCGGATCTTACGGCGCTGCCGAAAGCGTTCGGCGTGATCACGAATCAGATCAACGGCTGGGATTCGTTTTTTATCGCGTTCGGAAATTTGGAATATCTCGTGTTTGGGACGCTGAATCTCTTCCTGCTCTGCGTTTCGGACATCCTTCCCGAAAGCGAATTCGGAAATCTGGCGTTGTTCCGTTTCGGCTCGCGGCGGAAATGGTGGGGCGTGAAAAGCGTTGCGCTCCTGATCGCGGCGGCGCTGTATCTTGCGCTGAGCATGGCGATTGTTTTCGCCGCCGGCGTCGTCCGCAACGGGTTCGACCTGAACTGGAGCGCGTTCGGCGCGACCGGAACAAGTATTCTGCTGCCGTCGATGATGAAGGTCGGGTATCTTTCGCCGACCGCGCGGGCGTTACAGGCGTTTTTTCTGCTTTTGCTGAGCTTCTGGACGCTGGGAATGGCGATGACGGTTCTGACGCTTCGTCTCGGGAAACCGCTCTGGGGGTACCTTGCGGTCATGCTTCTCTGCGCCGTGACGTTCCCGCTGGAGTACGCGCTAATCAACGTTCACTCCCCGGTCGCGATTTTGTCGCCGCTGCGGAACCTGACGCTGGTTTACTGGGCGTTCCCGTTTCGGGAGGAGCCGATTTGGTGGTCGTTCGCCTATTGGCTGATCTGGATCGTCGTTCTTAATTTTACCGGGCGGAAGCTCTGCGAAAGGATTCCGCTTGTCTCAAAGCATGATTCAAAGGAAGAAGGCCGCGCATGAACCATTTTGATGAGAAATTCGTTTTGACCGCCTCGGACGTGGCGTTGTCGTTCGGAAAGAAAATCGCGCTGGACGGCGTGAATCTCGAACTCCCGCGCGGAAAGATCTACGGCGTTACCGGCGCGAACGGCGCGGGCAAGTCGGTTTTGCTGCGCTGCCTAAGCGGGTTTATCCGACCGACCCGCGGAAGCGTTCGGATTTTCGGAAAAGAATTAGGCGCGGAAGTTGAGTTCGCGTCCGATACGGGCGTCTTAATCGACTCGCCGGGATTTTTGCGGAAGAAGAGCGCGGCGGAAAATCTGACGATCCTCGCCGCCGTGAGCGGAAAAGTTCCGGCGGAACGGATTCGCGAGACGCTGCGCCTCGTCGGCTTGAACGGCGGAGACGATCGTCCGGTCAGCTGTTATTCGAGCGGCATGCTGCAGCGCCTGTATCTGGCGCAGGCGTTGATGGAAGATCCGGAGCTGCTGATGCTGGACGAGCCGACGAACATGCTGGACGTAAACGGCCAGCGGCAAATTTACGATCTGTTGGTAGCGCTGAACCGGGAGGGGAAGACGATTTTATTGACGAGTAATTACCCGGACGAGCTGAAAATCCTTTGCGATAAGGTGTTTAAATTGGATGGCGGGCGGCTGACGCCTTATGAAATCGCGGAACGGGCCGCGTTCGCGGTGACGTAATCCATGTGCTCTCGGCTGTACCCGCCCCTATAATTTCAGCGTGTTTTCCAGCGCGATCCAGCCGAGACCGTTTTCGAGCTTGCCCCATCTCGAAGCGCCTTTTCCCGCGCTTTCGGCTATGACCGTGTAGACTCCGAAATCCTCGATTGTCGCCGTGATTTCGGAGTCTGCGGTCGGCGCTTTATGAACGTTCAGGACGTACATCATGACCTTGACCCGGTAGGCGTTGGGATTTTTCGGCGCGGGAGAAGACTTCTTCAGGAGTCCGCCGAATCCGAAGAAGAAAGGTTTAACCCCTTTCGCGGTATCCTCTTTCGATAGCGAACTGTCGATGAGCCGGTCGGTGACTTGCCGGGCGAGAGCGCCGAGCCGGTAATAAAGCCAATCGCCCGGACAACGCGTTTTGGCGAACCATCGATGTACGGTCAGCACCATTTCATTCGGCGCAGGGTCGTAGGCGAGGGTTCTGCGCTTGTTTCTTAGCCAAAGCAGTTTCGTTTTTTCGTTCCGTCGGCAAATATCGACGCACAGATCGACCAGCGTCGCGAACACGACGCCGTTCATTGCGTAAGGATGTCTTAAGTCGGACGCACATTCAATCGTGACAGCGCGCTGGTCGTTCGCTTCGGATGAGCTGCACCATGAACGGTTCTTTTCCTTGACATACATGGCGACCCTGCCGTCGGGGCCGATGCCGTAGTGGCTGGAAGCCGCCCGCTCTTCCGGGGCGAAAATATCGCCGAGTTCTTCGACGCTGAGCTGTCCGACGACGCAATGCGGCGTGATGCGGTCGATGGGACGGGTCCTTAGCCCGGAATGATTCGGACTGAATTTTGTGTAGACTACTAACGGGCTGTTGGTATAGGTCATTTTCGGTCCTTTCCCCGCTGAGGTCGCTCGTCGATTCGTTTTAGAGGATAATGGATCATTATGGGAGTAACAATGAAGAAAACGGTTATTTTATCAGCGCGTGTATCTGCCTTATCGGAAATCTAATTTATTCTGTAGTTTTTATCCGGAATTATCGTCAACTCCTTTCATTACGTCTTCGATTAACTTTGAAAAATCAATAGCGTTCTTTTTCGTAATTACGGGTTTTCCTGTTTCTTTTTCAATTTCTTTTCTGGCGTTACCGGCTATTGTTCCGCCTCGTTTGGCGGTTTCTTTGTTTTCTTCAAGACCGGTTGGATTTTTTATGTTCGTCAATTCGGTCGTTGTAGCTTTGGCAAGCATATTGAGGGCAAGCTCGAGCGTGGACATATTATCTCTTAGATTTTCTTTTTTTAGATTCTTGAAATCCTTGTATTGGCGAGTTGTCATACCGCTCCACGCTTTGGTTATTTCATTAGTTAAGATATCGTATTCAGCGCCTTCTTTAACACCATGGTCTTGCCAGGCGTCTGTTAATTCTTTTCGGACTTGTATGGCTTGAAGTCGCTGGTTAATCCATTCTCGGGAATAACCTTTTTGCAAGTATGTTTGCAGAGCTCTATCAAACGTGAGTTCAGGGTCTATGATTTCATCGATACGTTCTTTTCCAACTTCCGCTAACCACATTTTAAAAGGCTCCGCTTTGGGCGATGGGATCGATTGAATGATACGAAATATACCTTGCATGTTGGCAACGTCGGTTTCTCGCATTTTCCCATCCGCAGCTTTTAATTTCAACTGTCGACAAAATGTCGACAATTCACTTTGCTCTTCCTCTGACATTCTCTTTTTTACTCTATACCAATAGTCTCTTGGATTGGAACTTCCGGTTAATACGCTGACAACATCTATGATGGAAAAATACCATTCCTCTTTTTCTTTATCCCAAACGGATCGAATTTCTTTATTTTCATACAGTTTTATCTCGCTCATATCAATATTTTCCCCTATATAAAGAGGCTGACGTCGACTTACCCAATTGAAAGAAATAAGTTCGTTTTTTTTTCTACGCAGTACATAAAACATCGTTTTGAGTTTTGCGGATGCTTAAAAACTTATAAATAAATATCGACTTTCAGCCCTATTGTCCATATTATACATCAGCCTCTGCCGTCGGCCCCGTTCGTATGGTTGCGGGAGAAAGCTTTTCCCGCGGCTGAGGCGAAGAAACCGCATAAAAAAGAGAGCGAAACTTTCCCGATTTGCATTCTGCCGAAAGCTGACTAAAATTAGAGGATAATGGATCATTATGGGAGTAACAATGAAGAAAACGGTTATTTTATCGGCGCCGTATATGATGGCTCAGAAAGAACGGTTTAAGCGCGTTTTGGAAGAAGTTTACGGATTGGAAGTTATTATCCCCGAAGTGAAACAGAAGCTTCGGGAGGACGATATTTTAAAATACGCCGGACAGTTCGACGGGATTCTCTGCGGCGACGACGAATTCAGCGCGCGCGTGATCGAAGCCTGTTCGCCGCGGCTGAAGGTCGTCTCGAAATGGGGGACGGGGATCGACGCGATCGATAAACCGGCTTGCGCCAAGTTCGGCGTGACGATCGGAAATACGGTAAACGCGTTTACCGTCCCGGTCGCCGAGTCGGCGATCGGTTACATGCTGTCGTTCGTACGCGGATTGAAGAAGATGGACGTCTCGATGCGCGATGGGGTTTGGAATAAACCGCCGATTTCGACGCTGTCGGAGGCGACGGTCGGGATTGTCGGCGTCGGAAACTGCGGAATGGCGGTCGCGCGCCGTCTGCGCGGCTTCGGGGCGCGGATCCTCTGCAACGATATTATCGAAATTCGTCCGGATTTCATGCTCGAGGCGCGCGCTGAAAACGTATCGTTGGAAACGCTCCTGAAAGAATCCGATTTTGTGACGCTGCATGTTGATCTCAACCCGACCAGCCGTCATCTGATGAATGCAAAAACGCTGAAGATGATGAAGCCGACGGCGTATCTGCTGAACCTGTCGCGCGGTCCGGTCGTGGACGAACCGGCGCTGATCGAGGCGTTGAAAGCCGGAACGATCGCCGGGGCGGCGCTGGACGTTTTTGAAACCGAGCCGCTGCCGTTGGATTCGGAGCTGTTGAAGATGGATAACGTCATGCTCGCGCCGCATAACTCGAATTTCAGCCCGATCGCCTGCGAGCGGGTTCACTGGTCGACGATTCGGAACTGCGTCGCCGCGCTCGGTTTCGACACGTCGAACATCGAGGACCTGAAGAAAAAGTATTAATCGGATGAACCGGCGCGTAAAAAATTTCTTGGCCCGAACGCTTCCGGAACCGTTCCTGCGGGCGGGGAAGGAAGCCTACGACGGCGTCCGGCGGATCCCGAATCTGCCGGCGGCGTACCTGAACCCGGCGCGGCGCGACTCGATCGCGCGGCTGGCGGCGCTTAAAGACCGCCACCGGGGCGAGCGCTGTTTCATTTTGGGGAACGGTCCGAGCCTGCGGCAGACCGATTTGTCGAAGCTGCGGAACGAATATACGTTCGGACTGAACCGGATTTATCTGGCGTTCCCGGAGATGGGGTTCGAGACGACTTATTACCTGTGTGTGAACGACCTGGTCGTCGAGCAGACGTCGGACGATATCCAGCGGCTGACGATGCCGCGCTTTGTTACGACGCGGGCGCTGCGCTACCTTTGCCCGGAAGAAAATCTTTTTTTCCTGTACGCGACGTATACCGGCGCTAAATTCCAGAAGGATATCCGTTTCCGGATGTGGGAAGGGGCGACGGTTACCTATATGGCTTTACAGACGGCGTTTTATCTCGGTTTTTCCGAAGTTATCCTGATCGGCGTCGATCATTCGTTCGCGTCGAAAGGGAAGCCGAACGAGACGGTCGTTTCGGAGGGCGACGACCCGAATCATTTTAATCCCGGTTATTTCGGGAAAGGCTTCCGCTGGCAGCTGCCCGACTTGGAAACGTCCGAAAAGGCGTACGCGCTCGCGAACGAAACGTACCGCGCGGCCGGACGGCGGATTATCGACGCGACGATCGGCGGGAAGCTTACGATTTTCCCGAAAGCCGATTACGGCAGTCTTTTTTAGCGCATGGAGCCGCGTTTCTCGATCGTTACCCCGTCGTATAATCAGGCGGCGTTTCTCGACCGGACGATCCGTTCGGTCGTTTCCCAGTCTCATCGTCCGTACGAATATTACGTGATCGACGGCGCGTCGAACGACGGCAGCCGGGACGTGATCCGCGCGCATGAAGCGTCGCTGAGCGGTTGGGTTTCGGAAAAAGACTGCGGTCAGGGCGACGCGATCAACAAAGGCTTTGCGCGCGCGTCGGGAGATATTTTCGCCTGGATCAACTCGGACGATTTTTACCTGCGCGGCGCGTTTGCGCGCGTGGCGGCGGTATTTAAAGCCCGTCCGGACGTCGATTTTATTTACGGCGACGTGCTGTCGGTCGATCGGGACGGCGCGCTGATGAACGTGATGCGTTTTGCGCCGTACGGCTGGCGCGAGCTGGCTTCGTTTCAGATTATCAGCCAGCCGGCGGTCTTTTTCCGCCGTTCGCTTTGGGAGAAGCGCGGCGGGATGGACCTGTCGTATCATTTCCTGTTGGATCATCATTTGTGGCTGCGCATGACGGCTGATTCGAAGATCTTCTATCTTCCCGAACCGTTGGCGGCGGCGCGGTTTTATCCTGAGGCGAAGAACCGCGCGAACACGGCCGATTTTGGGATAGAAGCGCGCCGGATCGCCGATTGGCTTTTATCCGACGCGCGTTTTCGGACGCTGAGCGCGCCGATCACGCGGGAGATTCGCGGCGGCGCGGCGTGGCTCGACGCGAATTATCTTTCCGTCGGCGGTATGAACGGCGCTGCGCTGCGGGCGTACGCGAAAGCGTTGGCGCTGACGCCGCGGCGCGTGATAGCGGATTGGCGGCGGGCGCTGCTGACGGGATTGGGCTTGATTTCGCCGCGCGCGGCGGCGCGGGTTTTTGAGAGACAGGCATCTGCAAGGGTTGAGAAGCTGACCGCGTATAAGGATTTATTGGAATGTGATTCGCGGTAGCTGAAGTCGTCGGAACGCGATGCCCCGATTCGCTTTTATGCTCAAGGGGTTCCCAACCAACTCTTCCCGCTATGTTACGAGTAGATTTATGACCCTGAATACTAAAAATCGAAGCCGGATAATTGAATCGCTGATATTAATCATGATTCTGTCTGTCGGGTTTGCGCTTCGTCTGGCGGATTTGGACGATCCGCCGCTCGATTTTCACGGCACGCGGCAGCTGCGTTCGATGATTCTGGCGCGCGGTTTCTATTTGCGCGCGCTTCCGAACGCCGACGCGGAAACGGTCGCGCTCTCAGCCGAATTAACCGCGCTCGAAAGCTACGAACCCCCGATCATGGAGCATATTTTGGCGTCGGTCTACCGCCTGATCGGGCGCGAAGATTGGCGCGCGGGACGCGTTTTTTCGGCGCTGTTCTGGACGATCGGGGCGGTTTTCGTTTGGCTGAGCGCGCGGCGTCTGAGCGGAAGCGCCGGCGCGTTCGGCGCGATTCTGATCCCGTTGTTTTTCCCGATGAGCGTTATCATGAGCCGTTCGATTCAGCCGGATCCGTGGATGTGCGCCTGGATCATGGCGGCGGTTTGGGCCGCGCTGGGTTGGGCGGAAAGCGGATCAGCGCGCGCCGCGGTTCTGACGGCGTTTTTCGGCGCGGCCGCGATCCTGGTTAAAGCCTTCGCCGCCTTCTTTATCGCCGGGCTGATCGCGGGCGTCTTTTTCGCGCGCGTTACGAAAGATTCGATCGGAAAGACGCTTGTTCAGTGCGGCGCGGCTGGATTGGGCGCGGTCGTTCCGTGCCTGGCGTATTATCTCGTTTTTATGTCGGGACGGTCGGGCGATTTCGTGTCGTTCTGGGTCGCTTCTTTGGGCGGGATGATTCTCGATCCCGGTTTTTACGCCGATTGGGCAGCGATGCTGAGAGGATTGATAACGCTGCCGGTCGTCATCGCGGCGCTGCTGAGTCTGACGCTGATCCCGCGTTCGAAAGCGGCGCCGGTCGCCGGGCTTTGGTTCGGTTATCTGGCTTACGGGCTGACCGTTCCGTATCAGATCGCCACGCATGAATATTACAGTTTGATGATTTATCCGCTTGCGGCCGTTTCGATCGCGCCGCTGATCGGTTTAATCCGGCGGGATGCCGGCCGTCAGGGATGTTTCCGCGCCGCCGCGACCGCCGTTATTCTCGGCGCGGCTTCATTTTACGGCGGGTATGTCGCGGTCGGAAAACTGCGCTCGACCGATTATGCGCTGGAACCGCCGAGCTGGGCGCGCGCCGGAGCGGCGATCCCGGCGGACGGACGCGTTATCGGGCTGACCGGCGATTATGGGATGCGCCTGAATTATTACGGCTGGCGCCGGCTGGATGAAAACTGGCCGACGGCGGGCGACGAGCGCCTGTTTCAACTGGCGGGACGCGGCGCGGCGGATATAGACGCGCTGTTCGACGCGCTGACGGCGGAAACGGATTATTTTTTCGTTTCGGCGTTGGGCGAACTGGCGGCTCAGCCGGGCTTGGCGGATCGTCTCGCGGCCTGTAAAATTCTTAAGGAAGGGAACGGTTTCGCGATCTACGATTTGCGCGAAGCGGTCGAAGAATCGCGGTGAGATTCCGATTGTGAAAGATGGTTAAACGTACTGAAAACCGACGGATTTTGAACCTGATCCTGACGCTGATTTTTTTTGTCGGCGCGGGGATCCGGTTCCTTGATTTTTCGAATCCGCCGCTCGATTTCCATCCGGCGCGTCAGCTGCATTCGGCGCTGATCGCGCGCGGGTTTTATCTGAACGCGGGCGGAAGCCTGCCCGGGTTGGACCCGCTGTCGGTAGACGCGGCGAAAGCGCGCGGCGAATCGGAGCTATGGATCGAGCCGCCGCTAATGGAGTTCCTGACGGCGAAGCTGTACGGTCTTGCCGGTGACGCCGATTTACGGCTGCCGCGGGCGTTGGCGATCGTTTTCTGGCTTTGCGGCGGGCTGGCTCTTGTTCAGTTTTGTCGGCGGCGTTTATCGCCGGCCGGAACCGCCGCCGCGGCGGTCGTTTTTCTCTGGCTTCCGTACGGCGTCCTGGTCAGCCGCTCGTTTCAGCCGGAATCACTGATGATCCTGTTGACGGTTCTCGCGATCGGGTCGTTTCAGGGCTGGGCCGATACGCGGTCATGGCGCGCGGCGGTTCTGAGCGGGCTGTTTGCCGGGGCGGCGATTTTCGTGAAACAGGTCATGATCTTCCCGTTAGGTTTGGCGTTCGTTTTCGGCGCGCTTTCGGCCGCCGGTTCGCTGCGAAACGCGCTGCGTTCGGCGCAGCTCTGGACGATGGCGCTGTTTGAGCTCGTTCCCGTCGCCGCGTACAACGTCTGGGGGCTTTGGATCGACGGTTTCCTGCGGCAGCAGTATCAGGGGCGGTTTCTTTTCTCGCAGTGGCTTTCGGTCGGGTTTTATATCCGCTGGCTCCGTGAAATCGACAAAGTTTTCGGAATTTGGCTCATCGTTGCGGCGCTGATCGGGATCGCGCTGATCCGTGCGGCGCGGATGCGTCTGATCTGGATCGGGTACCTGGCCGGTTACTTCGTCTACGGTTTCATGCTGCCGCATCATATCGGGACGCACGATTATTATCAGGTTCCGCTTTTCCCGCTCGCCGCGTTCGGTTTTGGCGCGCTGGCGGAGCGGATTTCGGTCATGGTAAAGAACATGGCGGAGCCGCGGCGGAGCGGACGGCTCCTGATCGCGGCGGCGGTTGTTTTCGGCTGCGGCTGGATGGTTCTCGACGCGGCGACGCGCTTGGGCCGGGTTGATTATCGGAGCCGTCCGGACTGGTATCGGGAGACGGCGCGGCGCTACGATCCCTATCCGGATCAGATCAACGTCATCGGGATCATGGACGATTACGGCGCGGGGATGATGTATTGGGGGCTGCGGACGCCGATGATCTGGGATCGGACGGTCGAGGCGCTGCCGGCGGAAGCGGCGGAAGCGGAGATTCGGGCCGCGATGAACGACCGTCAATTTTTGATTGTAACCGACTTGGAACGGTTTTACCGCCAGCCGCGGCTCCAGGCCTGGTTAGGGGAAAACGCGGAATTGGTTGAACAGGGAAACGATTTTCTGATTTATCGGATTGAGAACGGCGACGACGCGCCGGAAGGGCGGGAATTTTGAACGAAACGTACCCGAAAGTGACGGTCGTTACGCCGTCGTATCAGCAGGCGGAATTTCTTGAACGGACGATTCTATCGGTCCTGAATCAGGATTATCCGAACCTGGAATATATCGTAATCGACGGCGGATCGACGGACGGAAGCCGGGAGATTATCGAGAAGTACGCCAATCGGCTGGCGTACTGGGTTTCGGTTCCCGACGCGGGTCAGACGCACGCGATTAACAAGGGCTTTAATCGCGGGACGGGCGAGATTTTCGCCTGGCTGAATTCTGACGATACGTACGAACCGGGCGCGATCCGCAAGGCGGTCGCCGCGCTGACGGCCGCGCCGGACTGCTCGTTCGTGTATGGCGACTGCAATTTTATTGACGCGGACGACCGCGTTATCGGACGTTTTAACGCTAAACAGACGGATTTAAACGCGCTTCGGCGCGGCTCGGTTCATATTCCGCAGCAGGCGTTTTTCTTCCGCGCCGAACTCTGGAAGCGGGTCGGCCCGCTTGATCAGGATATCTGGTTCGCGATGGATTACGATTTGTGGCGGCGGCTGGCGGCGATCGCGCCGTACCGGTATTTCCCAGGCGGCGAACCCTGGGCGAATTTCCGGCTCCATGCGGACGCGAAGACGATCGCCGCCGACGATCGCTGCTGGAAAGATATGCTGACGATTCATACCCGCGACGGCGGGAAGCGGCTGAGCCTGCTGACGGCGAAATATTGGCTGCGGAAACTGCTGGCGCCGCTGGTAACGCTGCGCCGGCGCAGGCTGGCCGGGAAGAAGTAAGAAAGGAAAAGGATTCCGTGCGAACGGGATCTTTTTTTTGCGTTGTCGGAATGGCAACATTCATAACGATCGATAAATAATAAATATTGGAATCGTTATTGCGTTTATTTATTCAAGTTGAATTGAGAACGAGTCATGAAAGGAGAGAAAGATGAAAAAGACCGTTTTTTGTTTCGTTATTTTTGCGTTATTGCTTTCTGTCGTATGTCAAGTTAGCGCTGAGAACGTCACGATCGAAGAGGCTGCGAAGCTCGTCAGGGAGTTGAATGAAAAGGCGAGAAAGATTCCGATTGGCGAAGAAGGCTGGATTTATTTTCAGGTTCGCAGTCGTATGACTGAGAAGAACGAAGGCTTTCAACTTCCGTATGATCATTATTCAGAAAGATGGCTTCATATCAACACGGAAGGACTCGCTGACGCTGTCGCTTGGTATATCCGAACTGAAAAAGAAGGCAGAAAATTAATTTCTGTCAGTAACGGGGACTTTGGGTATTCGTATAAGGATCAGCGGGAAATATCTGCTTTGGAACCGTACCAGCATGAGGCGGATTTTTATTTTATCGGAGTGTTATCGGAATTAACCGAACCCTTTTGTCGCGAGGTAGAAGCCAGGATTGTGGAAACCGACTATATCGGCAAAAAGGCGATTCTGATTGAAAACGTTTGCCATATAGGATATGAGTTTAAAGTTATGGTGGATGATCAGAACGGCTGGGATGTTCTCGGTCCGTACGATCGGCGATGGTACGACGCTGAGACGGGCGATTTTTTGGGTTCTGAGCATTATTGGATGATGGAAGACCGGACGCTTGACTTTTCAAGCAGCGTCTCGGAGATTATTGAACGGAGAGTAGATAACCTTCCGGAATCAGTAATAAAAGATTTCGAACGGACGAAAAATCGAGAATTTGAGAAAAACGGCGGCGGTTATCTCGATAAGAATTCCG
>JASBYO010000064.1 GCA_029983925.1 Flexilinea sp. | reverse complement strand
CTAATACGCCTTAACCAGCTTCCCGGCTGAATCCGTATAGTACGGGAGCCAGAGAATACCGAAATAGTCGATAAAAATGTCTTTCTTCATCGGCGATAGGCTGACCGTCGAATACTTCTCCGCCAACTCGCTCCATTTATCTTCGACAGCCTGAATCGCGCTTTTATATCGATCCGTCTCGCGTTCCAGCTCTTCCGTCAGCTCCTCAAGAACGATCGTCGCCTTTTCCAGCGCATTGCTGGCGGTCGTAGACTGGCCGAACTTGTTGATCGAGGTTGAAACCGAGCGGCGGCGTCCCTGGAGAAGGCTCAGCGCGAATTCGCCGATCGCGCCGATCTTCTCGACGTTCTTCGACTTGACTTTGTCTTCCTTCGCTTCGACGTCGGCGGCGGCTTTCCGGATCTTCGTTTCGAGGCGGTCGACGGTCGTCTGATACGCTTTCGTCAGCTTATCTTTTTCCGTTTTCGCCGCGTCGTCGACCTTGGTTTTGCAGAGATCGATAAATTCCTTTTCGCTCATATTCGAATCGCCGAAAACGCCCAGCGCTTCGTTGCTGTAAACGACCGTTTTCCCGTCGCGGTAAATCGATTCGATAAAATCCGATTCGCGGCTGCGGACCGAACTCGCAGAGAGCATCCAGCTCGGGACCGGCGCGTAATAAACGTTCTCGCCTTCCGGACGCTTCGAAAGCCGGTCATCTTCAAACGGATCGGTCAGGTAATCCGACCAGCGGATCGAAGAACCGCGAATTTCCTCTTCTTCGATAATCGCCGCTTTATAATCTTTCAGGTCAAGATCATACTTCCGCTGCGTAATCCGATATTCCGCCTGAGCGAACCAGACCGGCAGATAGGTCATCAACGCGCCGTCCGAATCCACGTCGGCAGGCGACTTCGCCGGCCGAAGATAATATTCGCCGATCGTCGCGGCGATTTCCGGCTTCGTTCCATCATTTTTCTGTTCGTTTGCCATTTCCTGTAATTCCTCTCCGTTCGTATCAACTCGTTCGGGATCGCTCGTA
Source organism: Flexilinea sp. (assembly GCA_029983925.1). GTDB lineage: Bacteria > Chloroflexota > Anaerolineae > Anaerolineales > Anaerolineaceae > Flexilinea. Next base: position 13,365 of record JASBYO010000064.1, on the reverse strand, counting down.
ACCGATAAATCCCGGCTCAGTCCCAATTCCGCCAGCAGCGGCAGCCGGCTCCGCGTTATCGGACCGGCTAAATAATTTAAAGCCCAGCGCGTCGTAAAAACTTTCAATCCCGGTTCATGCACGTTCATGTACAAAAAGCGCCGTTTCCCCAACGAAGAAATCAGCCGGTTTGCCTGCGCCCGGTCGATCTGACCCTCCGTCGTCGTCAACCCTTCGATCAGCCGGTTCTTGTCCTGTTCCGTCTGGAGATGTCCGACGAACCATGTTCCGGCGTTCGAAAGCGCCTTATAATCGAAATCGATCGGATTCTGGGACGAGAGGATCATGCTGACCCCGAACGCGCGCGCCTGTTTCAGAAGCCGCAGGATAACCGCATGGGACGCGGTCCGTTTCGTCGCCGAAAGATAGCCCGCGATCTCGTCGAAATAAACGCCCAGCCGCAGGTTCCCCGTCCCGGGCTGCGTCCGCATCCAAGATTCAACCTGCGAATACAGCATCGTCACGAAAAACATCCGTTCATGGTCGCTCAGATGCTGGATATAGAAAATATTGAAACGCGCGCGCCCGTCCTCGCCGTAAAGCAGCGAACCGATGTCGAGCGCCGGGCCTTTTTTCCAATTTTGGAAGGACGGCGAAGCGAGGAAGTTATTCAGGGCCAACGCTAATTGGAAACGTTCCTTTTGCGAATACATGCGTTCGACCGGCAGCGCTCCCAATTTTTCGAACGGCGGATTATCAACCGCGTAAATCATCTCCTCGATGCTGACCGACCGGTTCTGGTTCCAATAATGCTCGATAATATTCGCCAGCAGGATATGCTCGCGGCTTTGGATCGGATCGATATTGGTATACCCGACCAGATCGAGCAGCGCCGTCACCGCCGTCGATATCATTTCGCGGATATTTTCGTCGCCCGCGCGCCAGTTTCCCTGCGGGGGATCATAGGAAGAAAGAATATTGATCGGGTTCCCGATCGTCGAACCGGGCGTAAAAACCGTATAGTCGACGCGATTGAGCGCTTCGATATCCTGCCCGTCATATCCCCAGCCGTCCAGTCCGCTGCGCCATGTTTCGGCGGTCTCTTCCGCCAGTTGAGACCGGTCCTTCCCCAATCGAGCCGGAGCTTCCGGATCGAGCCAGGGTTCGAAATCTTCCCCGCGCAGCTCCGGGAAATGCAGACATAAGTTAACCAAATCGCCTTTCGGATCGATAATGATCGCGGGAATATTTTTGACCGCTAACTCCTCGAGTAAAACGATTCCCAACCCGGTTTTTCCGGATCCGGTCATCCCGGTAATAACGCAGTGCGTATTTAAATCTTCCGGTTTATAAAGGATCTTTTCATCCGTAACGGATCCGTCCGCGGCGACGAGACGGCCGAGAAAAAATTTTCGAGGATCGGTAGGGGTCATACGCGCTCCAATTTGCGATTTTAAATGACTTTTTCGATGAATAAATCAGGAACGTTACCCGCCGAAACGGGCGTTCACAAATCAAACAATTTTATTATACTTGATCCGATCGCAGAGGATCCGTCAATCCAGATTCGAATCCCCTTTAAATAACTTATTCGAGCGGAACGACCCAATAAAACTCCGAATCGGCTTCAACCGTCCAACCGGTTACGTTCTCTTCTATCATGTGAATCTGCATCCACATATAATTTCCGTCGCAAACCGGTTCCGCCGCCAACGCCCGGAACGTCATTCCCACACGCAGGATCGAAACCTGATCGGCGGTCGTTTTCGGCTCTTTTCGAACTTTAATGGACGTCCCGATCGACCCCAAACGTCCCGTCATCCCGGTTTCAAATTGGTGACGCATATTTCCGCAGCGGAACGCTAAGTCCGGCGTCGCCGTCATCGTCGGCTCAGCCGTTTCTGCCGTGGATATTTCGCTGTCGGATGACTCCGCGGTAAGCGCCGGTTCCGATTCCGACGCTGCGCCGGATATCTCCGCTTCGCCCGGCTGTGAATTTATGCGCGGCAGCGTCGGGAGCGCCGGCGGCAGTTCCGTCGGTTCAGGCTGAATCGAATCCTCCGGCAGCTGAAAGGCCGGTTCAAGTTCCGCGCTTTCGATCGATTCAACGTCCGTCTCGGCGCCGCTTTCGCCGAAAACTGTGGGCGTCGGGAGCGAATTCACTCCCTGCGAAGAACGAAGCGGAACCAATTCGACAGCGCTGATGATCTCGGAGACCGACGTTCCCTCGCCGATATTGAACGACGCGCTCAACTTGCCCGCCGAAGGTAAAAAAGGGATCATGCCCAACTGCCATCCGGCAAAAACCGAAAATAGGACAAGGGCGACAATCGGTACAATAAAGCGCACGGTTTTCTTTTTTTCAACCGGAACGTAGCCGCATTTCTGACAGCCGGATGTTTCAGAATATAAATAAGACAAACAATTCGGACAGCGGACAATACCTTTGGTTGGGAAGTTTCCTTTTTCCGCTTGCGGCGCGCCGCAATAATGGCAGACGGACGCGTCATGCGGAATTTTTCGATAACAAGCTAAACAATGTTTCATTGCAATTTCCTCAACGACTTCAAAATAATTATACTTCCGATTTTCAGACGGCTTTCTCTAACGAATCGAAAGCGTTCGTACGCGTCCCGTTGCGAGCGAAAGATCAGAATCTGCCGAAAAAGAAAAGGGGAAAAAGCCGCCGCGGCCCAGCGTATTTTTACCCCGTTTTTTTAAGGTATACTGATGATCGACATGTGAATTTAACGCCGGCCGCGCGGGTTCACAAGCAAAGCCATGTTACCGTTTTTTTACGATTCCGAAAAAAGGTCCCAAGCCGAAACAAACTCGGAATCCGATAAATCCTCATTCCATCTGTGCAGCATGAAAGAAAGGGAGACTTATGCTTTACTATACGAATGAAATTGATGAAGTTATCGAAGCCCTGAACTCAACGCCGAACGGTATTTCCGAGCGAGAGGCCGCAGCCCGCTTGGCAAAAAACGGCCCGAACGAGCTGGTTCAGCCGCGGAAAGCGTCGCTCCTGCAACGTTTCCTGAAGGAAATCGCCGATCCGATGATCCTGATTCTCCTCGCTGCGGCGGTCATTTCCGCCGTTACGGCCGTGATCGAAAACGAATCTTTCGCGGACGTTTTTATTATCCTTTTCGTCGTCGTATTAAATTCAATTTTAGGCGTCTATCAGGAAAGCAAAGCCGAAGAAGCGATCGAAGCGCTTCAGAAGATGACCGCCGCTAAATCGAAAGTTATCCGCGACGGTCAAAAGTTGACGGTTCCCAGCTCGGAATTGGTCGTCGGCGACCTGATCCTCCTGGAAGCCGGGGACGCCGTTCCTGCCGACGCGCGGATCGTGACGGCGGCGTCATTAAAAATCGAAGAAGCGTCCTTAACCGGAGAATCCGAACCGGTCACGAAATTTATCGAAATGCTGAAGCTCCGAAACGAAGGCGAAGCCGTTCCGCTCGGAGATCGGAAGAATATGTGCTACATGGGTTCAACCGTCGTTTACGGCCGGGGAGCGGCGATCGTTACCGCTACAGGCATGGCGACCGAAATGGGTAAAATCGCCGCCTCGATTACGATGGCGGAAGACGAGCTGACCCCGCTGCAGCGGAACATGAACGAACTCAGCGCGGTACTCACGAAGCTCGTGATCGGAATCTGCGTCTTCATCTTCGCGTTTTCAGTGATCCGCAACGGTTCATTCTCCGGCGAAGCGATCCTCGATACGTTCATGATCGCGATTTCCCTCGCCGTCGCCGCGATTCCGGAAGGCCTCGTCGCCGTCGTCACAATCGTCCTGTCGATCGGCGTTACGAACATGTCGAAACGCAACGCGATTATCCGAAAATTAACCGCGGTAGAGACGCTCGGATCGGCTCAGGTGATCTGTTCCGATAAGACCGGGACATTGACGCAGAACAAGATGACCGTCGTTCGGACGTTTACCTCTGATGAAGAAACGCTCGCCCGCATTATGGCGCTCTCTTCGGACGCGGAGCTCGCCGCCGATTCGAACGCGGATAAACCGGAAACGATCGGGGAACCGACCGAGGCGGCGCTGATCGTATACGCGCTGAAAAACGGGATCCATAAAAACCGTCTCGCCGAACAGCACCCGCGTTTAGGCGAAGCGCCGTTTGATTCTATGCGAAAAATGATGTCAACGGTCCATGAATTCGACGGAAAAGTCATTCAATTCTCAAAAGGCGCGCCGGACGAAATACTGAAAAAATGCACAAAAGTACTCCATAAAGGCGAAACCGTCCCGCTGACGGACGAGATTCGCGAAGAAATCCGGGCTGCCAATACGGAAATGGCGTCGGACGCGCTGCGCGTTTTGGCCGGCGCGCTCCGTATACATGACGAGCTCCCGAAAACTTTCGAACCGCAAGATCTTGAACACGATTTGACATTCGTCGGCATGACCGGCATGATCGACCCTGTTCGTCCCGAAGTCGGAGCGGCGATCATTGAATGTTACGAGGCCGGGATCACGCCCGTCATGATCACCGGCGACCATAAAGGCACCGCCGTCGCCATCGCGAAACAACTCGGGATTCTCAAAGACGGACGGATCGCGATTACCGGCGCTGAGCTGAACGAGATTTCCGAAGATGAATTCGAAAAGAAAATCGAACGAATCGGCGTATACGCCCGCGTCCAACCGGAACATAAAACGCGCATCGTTAAATGCTGGCGAAGGTTAGGCCGGATCACAGCAATGACCGGAGACGGCGTTAACGACGCCCCGGCGATTAAGCATAGCGACATCGGCGTCGGCATGGGTATCACCGGCACAGACGTAACGAAGAACGTCGCCGACATGGTCCTCGCCGACGATAATTTCGCAACGATCGTTTCCGCCGTCGAAGAAGGACGTCGAATCTTCGACAATATTCAGAAGGTAATTCAATTCCTGCTGTCGGCGAATCTGGCGGAAGTCATCGCTATATTCGTCGCGACGATTTTCGGTTTCATAATCCTGAAGCCGGTCCATTTACTCTGGATAAACCTGATTACCGATTCGATGCCGGCGCTCGCGCTCGGTATTGAATCGCCGGAAGACGACCTGATGAAACGGCAGCCGCGGGACCCGAAAACACATGTTCTCGGGAACGGAATCGGCGGCGCGGTCCTGTATCAGGGAATCATCATCGCGGCGCTGACGTTCGTATCGTACCTGATCGGCCACTATGTCGAATCGGGCGTTTGGGAAATCGCCCAAAGTCCGGACGGAATGACGATGGCGTTTACGACGCTTTCCCTCGCCGAAATCGTTCATTCGTTTAATATCCGTTCACGGAAAAACTCGATTTTCAAAATAAAAACGATTAATCTGCCGCTGATCGGCGCGGCGGTTATCGCGCTGATCCTGACGACGGTCGTGCTCTACGTCCCGATTTTAGCTCAGATGTTTGAATTCCAGATGGTCAGCCTGGAGGAATTCGCGATCGCGGTCGGATTAGCGCTGCTGATGGTTCCGGCGATTGAAATTGGGAAGGTCATCGAGAGAAAGTTTGATCAGAAACGCAAATAACCGAATCTAAGGGAAAAAACGCCCGGCCGCGTCAGGATTCGTCCAGACCGACCGGGCGCGGGTTTTCTTTTCAGCTATAATTTCCAAAAGATTATTAAATTATTTGGAGCGCTTTTGAAAATTCAAGTGAAACGGCTCTTGACGATCGGAACGATCGCGGTCGTCGTCATCCTGATCGATCAGATTTCGAAATTAGCCATACGCAATTCCTTATCGATTCGCGAAACGTTTACGCCGATCGAAGCAATCGGTTCATTTTTCCGAATTGTCCATTGGAAAAATTCCGGCGTCGCCTTCGGACTATTTCAAGGATACGGCTGGCTGATGACGCTGATCGGGTTGAGCGTATTGGCGCTCGTGCTGATCTTTTTCAAACCCGTCCTGAACGGGCCCGCGTTTATCGCGATCGCGGTCGGACTTCAATTCGGCGGAGCGATCGGGAACCTGATCGATCGGCTGAACCCGGCTCTGGGATACGTTGTCGACTTTATCTGGATCGGGAATTTTCCCGTTTTCAATCTGGCCGACTGCGCCGTCGTCGGCGGCGCCGGAATTCTCCTGATCGGACTTTGGAAAATGGACGGAGAAGAGAAGCGTCATTCGCCCGAAGATATCCGTCCGGCCGGAAATTCGAACGAACCCGCCCCGGAACAAAATAATTAGCATGACCGTTTTTTCACGTACCTACAACGGCGAAGCGCCGCAACGCTTAGACCAGTTTCTATCGGAAGTTTACGCCGACGCCTCGCGTTCCCGCCTGCTTCAATATATTAAGGACGCCCGCGTCACGGTCAACGGCGCCGCCGTTACCAAAGGCGGATACTGGCTCAGCGCGGGAGACGTTGTCGAATTAGCGCTCCCCGCCGAGCGTCCGTCAAAATTGATCCCCGAAGAACGGACGCTCGATATTCTGCATGAGGACGAAAACACGCTGATCCTCAATAAACCCGCGGGCGTCGTCGTTCATCCGTCGTTCGGACACGACAGCGGCACAATCGTCCACGCGGTTCTCGCCCACTGCAAAGATTTAGGCAGTTTCGGCGGAGAAATTCGGCCCGGCGTCGTCCATCGTCTTGACCGCGACACATCGGGAATCCTGATCTTAGCCAAAAATGAAAAAGCGCTGAACTTCCTTCAGGCGCAATTTAAATCGCGTGAAATCGAAAAACGTTATTTAGCGCTCGTTGACGGCCGTCCGCCGACACCGACCGGGCGAATTGAAGCCCCGATCGGGCGCGATCCGAAACGGCGCCAGATGATGGCGATTTTACCGGCGGACAAAGGCCGCGCCGCCGTGACCGAATATTTTACCAAGGCCGAATATAAGCGGCATACGCTGATCGACGCGCGGCTGCTGACCGGGCGAACGCACCAGCTGCGCGTGCATTTCGCTTTTTTGAAATGCCCGATTGTCGCCGACGCGCTTTACGGCTATCGGAAACAATCGATTCCGTTGGACCGGCATTTTCTTCACGCTTACCGCGTCGCCGTGACGCTTCCGGGAAGATCCGAGCCATCCGCGTTTGAAGCGCCGCTTCCGCCGGAACTTCAGAGCGTTTTGGACGGACTCGAACCCGCGCAGCCGGCGACTTACGGATAAAAAAGACGGCGCGCCCGCGCGACGACAAAAAATGATGTCCGTTGATCGTTAAATTTTATTTCGTATCCGCGTTCCGCGCGCGCGTCACGATCAGGTAAGCCGCCGCGCAGACAGCCGTAACCGCCATAATCGTTTGATTCAGATTCAAGCTTCCGAACGATACGATATCGAGGCGCAGGAACTCAAGGAAAAAGCGCTCAACCGGATAGAGAATCAAATACAGCGCGAAAATATCTCCGGGACGAAGCCGATCCTCAAATTTCCGGCCGATCCAAATCAACGCCCCGACGTTCAGCAAATTCAAAATCATCTCATACGCGAATAACGGATGGTAAGTCGCCTGATCGGCATAGTTCGGCAGCCGATACTGCGGATCGATCGATATCGCCCAAGGCAGATCGCTCGGCGCGCCGTAAAGCTCCTGATTAAAATAGTTTCCCCAACGCCCGATCGCCTGACCCAACGCCAGACCGGGCGCGCCGGCGTCCAGGAACGAGCTGACCGGATAGCGGTAACGGCGGCAGAATAAAACCATTCCCGCCGCGCCGCCCAAAATCGCGCCTGGAATGCCCAGCCCGCCGTTCCAAACCGCGAAGATCAGCTGCGGATGCGATAAATAATAACCGAAGGTCAGGCCGGAAGATGCCGACGGAAAAATAACGTGCCAGAGCCGCGACCCGATAATCCCGCCGATAAAGAACCAAAGCATACAATCCCACGCTATTTCTGAGCTGATCCCCTTGCGTTTTCCAAGAAGCGAAAACAACCAGGTCCCGGCAAGAACGCCGGCGATCAACGCCAAACTGTAAAAGCGGATGACGACCGGCCCGATTTGAATGGCTTGCGCGCTGATATTCATATTTGATTTCCTTTACGATTGCGATGACGATTGCGGCGGATCGGACGAAATCAGCTCCGTTTCAAGCTGCCTCCGCATGTAAAGAATTCGCTGAACCGCCGTAAAATGCGACCCGAGAGCGATCGCCCAAACCGCGATCACCGGCAGCCCGATCAATAAGCTCGGGACAAGGAACAAATACCGTTCCAATCGCGACATCAGGCCCAAACGCATATTCAGGCCCTCGATTTCCCCCTTCGCGCGCGTATACGAAACAAGAATCGCGCCCATGATCGCAGCGTATGCCACGATCATATGCAGCCAGTCGCCGCGCAGCGCGTAATACGCAACCAATCCGGCGAACACGATAAACTCGGCGTAACGATCCGTCGTCGAATCAAGTACCGCGCCGAACTTCGTCCCTTTCCCGCCGTTCGTCATTCGCGCCATCGTCCCGTCAAAAAAGTCGGTCGCCGCGAAAAAGATCAGTAAAATTCCCGCCGAGGTGAAATGACCGAACGCGATCAGAACCGCGGCGATGATATGCCCGGCGCAGCCGATCAGCGTCACCGCGTTCGCCGTCAGCCCGATTTTCAGCAGCGCCGCCGCGCAGCTTTCGCCGAACGTCTTAAAACGCGCGCGCATTTTATCCGTAAACGTCGTATAAGTTTCATTCATGGTCTTTAATTCTACTCCTCGGCAAACCCGATTTTTTCATCCAGATGATCCGCTTCGTCCGCCGACCATAAAACTTCACGCTGCCGTCCGCCCGCCTGGGACGGACCGACGATCCCCAAATCTTCCATCCGGCTCAGAATCCGCTTCGCGCGCGGGAAACTGATCCGCAGCTTGGTCTGAAGGAAATTCGTTGTCGCGCGCCCCGTCGTGCAGACGGCTTTCACCGCGTCCCGAAAGACTTTGTCGTGCAGCTCTTCTTCCTCCTGACGCGCGATCTCCGCCTCCCATGGCGCGCCGGATTCCTCTTCCGATTCCGATCGCGGCGCCAGTTTCCGCCAGAAATTAACAACGGCGTCGATCTCGCTATCCATCAGCATCGGCCCCTGAATCCGCAGCGGCGTCTGCTGGCTCGGCTGGATCAGGTACATATCGCCGCGCCCCAACAGCTTTTCCGCGCCTTGTTTTCCCATGATGACGCGGGAATCAACGCCGGAAGCGACGTTCAAGGCGATTCGCGCCGGTATATTGGTTTTGATATCGCCGGTGATAACGGTCGCGTCCGGGCGCTGCGTCGCTAAGATGAGATGAATCCCTGTGGCGCGCGAAAGCGACGCCAGCTTATTAATCGCGTCAACGCCGGAGCGATCCGGCCCGTTCATGATTTCAGCAACTTCATCCACAAAAATAACGATCCGCGGCAGCGGTTTATCGCCGCGCGAAAGCGCTAATTTATTATACGCCGCGATCTTATTGATCCCCTGTCCTTCGTTTTGAAAAAGCTTATAGCGTTCGTTCATCTCATAAACCGCCCAATTCAAAACGGCAAGCGAACGTTCAAACTCGGTTTCGACATTCCCGTAAAGATGAGGAACGCCGTTGAACCGAAAAAGCTCGACGCGCTTCGGATCGATCATGATCACGCGCAAGTCCTCCGGCGAATTATTCATCAGCAGGCAAAGCGCGATCGAGCGCATACAGATCGACTTACCTGAGTTCGTCGTCCCTGCAATCAATAAATGGGGCATCTGCTCCAAATCGACGACAACCGGCATTCCGGTAATATCGCGCCCGAGCGCGACGCGCAGCGGCGACTTCATCTCGCGGAAAATTTTACTTTCCATCAGCGGACGCAGCCGGACGATCAGCGCGTTCGGATTCGGGAGATCGATCCCGATATACGCTTTTCCGGGAACCGGCGCCTGAATCGCTAAATTCTTCTCGCCGAGCTGAACCGCTAAGTCGCGTTCGACGCGCGCGACGTCGCCGACGCGAATCTGACGGGTCGAGCCTTCGCCGTTCGCGGCGCGGCGCGAACCCGGCTGAACCTGATATTGGATAATCGCCGGACCGATACAATAAGAAACGAATTCGATCGGCGTCTCGAGTTCTTCCATCGCGACTTTGATCGCTTCGATCGTGTCGGATAAGTCATAATCGCGATTGATAAACCCCAATTCCGGCTCAAGCAGATTCAACGGGGGAACTTTATTTTTATAAATTCGATTTTCCAAGTCTTCTTCAAACTCCTGATTATCCGTCGCGGTTCCGTCGTCCGATTCGCCCGTTCCCGCCGCTCCTTCGGCCTCGGTAAAGGAAGAATCGAGACGCGATTCGTCTCGCGGCCGTTCCGAATCAGGTTCGTCAGGCCGCAAGGCCGCGGTCCCGGCGTCCTTTTCCGATCGGTCCGACCGCCGAATCCGGCCTGTCAGCCGCGGCGGACTGATCCGCCGGAAATCGAATCGGACCGTCAGCGCGACCGAAAGCGTCGTCCAAATAACTAATAGTACCATCCCGCCGGTCGTTCCGAATCGGACAAGCAAAACCTCATGCAGCAACGTTCCTATTTTTCCGCCCGCGCCGGGATCGGTCCCGGCCAGAACAGCCAGCAGCGCAAACAGCAAGCTGACCGATCCGAAACCGACGCCGGAGCTCATCGGCAGGACCGCTTTGCCCATGAAACGGCTCGTCATGACGACAAGAACCGCCAAACAAATTAACGAAAAAAAATATCGTCCGACGCCGAGCCAATCATAGAAAAAGCGTTGAAGCGGATAGACGAGCGTCCCGCCGATAACGCCGGAAAAAAGAAGGATACTGAACAGAGTTAGAAACGCGGACCCCGTCAGCGCGACAATCCTTCCGACCGGACGTTCGGAACGCGGCGTCGTTAAACGATTCGTTTCAACAACCGTCTTCTCGTTCAGCGCCTTCTTCCTCCGTTATTTCCGGCGTTATTTCCGCGCCGCCGTCAAATTCGGAACCGACAGCGGTTCGGGCTTCGTTTTCCGCGGCCGTCAGGATTTTCGCGACTTCTTCAATCGCGACTTTTTGTTTTCGATAAAAATCCGCCTCGGACATCGACAGCTTCCGAACGATTTCCTTAACTTTCCGTCCCTCGATAAATTTCAGGATAAGGATATTGTACAACGTCCATTCTACCGAAATGCTCGGCGTCCCGTCCGGACGGATTTTCTCAATCGCGGCGCGTAAAACTTTCCGTAAGCCGTTAATTCGCCCGGTCTCATCGTCTTCGCTTTCAGCGGCAACGATCCGCCAACGCAGCAGCGGACTCTCGGACAATTTCGGCCCGCCCCAATAGTGGGTCAAAGCATCCCGGACCCAACCGCTAACCTCAGACGGAAGCGCGTAATCTTCATGACGAAAGCCTTCCGCCGGGTTCAGCAGGTTAACGCTGCGGAAACGTTGAAGCGGCTCGAGATCAGCAATCCCCTCGAGCGTTCGGTATGTCCGCGCGTAGTAACGCCGCTGCCATAAGACCTGGGCGCAGTCGGAAGCGGCGGAGCGCAGAACCTCGCGGAGCGGAAGCGGCGAAACGTCTTCCGCGAATACGACCCCGACGATCGCCAACGAGGATTCCTCGTTCCCCGCGATCGGATAAGCGATCGGAACGAACGCGAACCCGTCCGCAAAAACGATTTCAGCTTCCTGGTCCGCCGCGGCGGCCGGCGGCGTTTCGGCCGCCAAACGGCGAACCGATTCAATTTGAGATTCGCTGAACGGGCCCGCGCTGATAACCGCTTCGGGCTGACCGTTGATCCCTTTCGTAGCTACGAATGCGCCCGGCAATTGAAGCTTGTCGCAGATCACCGAACAAAGCGATTCAAGATACGTCTCTAACTCCGCGCGAAAGATCATCATGTTTTCCAATCCGGTCAGCATCTGATAGTCTTCATGCCCGTATCCCGAATAGTTATTGCGCCGAATCAGCGGGGTCAGAACCGTAATCATATATTCCAGAAGCAGGATCGAAAAAACGGTCAGCAGCGAAGTCCAAGCTTCCGAGTTAATTCCCAGCACGCGCGCCGAACGGCGAACGAGCGTAACCAGAACGAGCGTCATCGACGCCGTAATCGGACCGCGTAAAACCCATTCGACCAGACGCAGCCGGACGACGCGATGGGACCAAGTTACGCAGAACGTCACCACCGAATACGCCAACAAGAAAATCAATAATAACAATAGCAGATACGCCAGAACGCTGAACAGCCAATAACCCGCCGCGTCGGCGTAATTGAAGCGCAGCGCGGCAAACAGCGACAGCGTCGTACTCATCTGAACCGACATCGCGCTGACAAATAAATAACCCATCCGGCGGCGGCTCGTCTTCGTTTTCGTCCGGCGAAAAGCTTTAATCAGAATCCCGACGCAGACAAAAAAGATCAAAATCGCCCAGACCCAGATTAACGGGGAGAAATCGGTCAGCTGTGAAATCGGGCGATCCGCCGAAACGACGACCGATCGGCCGTAAAGCTTCCCGCTCAGAAATAAACCGACCATGCCGAACGAAGCGGCGTAAACCGCGGCGACCGACAGGAAGCGTCCGCGCGAAAGTTTTACGCCGGTCATCTCCAGAATCGTCAGCGAAAAATGATAAAACGCGGGATGAACGATAAAAAATCCGACCCACTGCACTTGCTGCAGCATGAATTTCGTCGGCGCCGAGTCGATCGTCAGGCTAAACGCGTTCGCGGTAAAAATAATCGCCAGCTCCGCCAGAATCAAGGTATAAACGCGCGCCAGAACCTCCTTCCGGAGATAACCGAGGAGAAAAAGAAAAACCGAAAAACAGGATATCGCGACCCCGGCGATCAACGCTTCGTTAATCGTCCTGAGTACGGAAGGCAGCCAATTTAAATATTGATCCATCGTCAGCGAATCATCTTCGTAAAAATCAGCGCGATCTCTAAATTCGGGAAATAAAATTCCTCATATCCGCTGAAAGCGTAGCCGTTCTTACGGATAAAGCGAATCGCAGGCTCGTTTTTCGCCTGAATCATGACCGCGATCCGCTTCAGCTCCCGCTGCGCCGCGATCGATTCAGCCGATTTCAGGAGCGCAGTACCGATTCCGTTCCGGCGCCGGATCGACGGGACGCCGCCCAACGCCAGCCGCATCGTATGCCAGCCCGGCGCTATATCTAAACACAAATAGCCGACAATCCGATTCTCAATCGTCGCGACAATCACCTCGTCGTTACGGACACACGTTTCAAGAACTTCCGGCGCAACGCGTTGGAACGTAATATCGTCGCGTTTCGGCAGCTTTACCCGCTGAAATTCGGCCGTAAAAAAGTCGTCCGTCTCCTCCATACAGGCTCTATAGACGGCGGCGCTTTCAAAATCCAGATTTATCCGCGAAAGGATCGGACCGTCCGTCATCGCGGCTTTCCGAACCTCAATCGTTTCCTTTTCCATAATATTTCAA
>JASBYO010000063.1 GCA_029983925.1 Flexilinea sp. | reverse complement strand
GTATTAAAAGAAATGCCCTGCGGGCATTAAAGATTCGGTTCGCCGTTTGCCGGTCGATCCGTACTGATTTTCGCGGCGCAATATTGACAGCGCGCTCAAGAAACGGTATATTTCGTTCCCGAAAAGGAATGAAAAGCGCGATGAAAACGACCTTAATCCGGAACGGAAAATCGAAAAAGCCGAGCTGCGCGCGATTCGTATCCTTAAATTATCTTTCGTTTCAAAATTAACCTCCCGACGACGGAGGTTTTTTTTTAGATAGAAGCGAACGATTCAGGAAAGGGAAGGTACTGATTATGCTGAAAGGCAGCGACTTGCTCGAACCGATGGACTTTAGCGTTGAAGAGATGGGGGAGATTTTCGATCTCGCCGCGAAAATAATCGCCAACCCGCGTAAATACGCGCACGCGCTGGACGGGCGCTTACTGGCGACGCTTTTTTACGAGCCGTCGACGCGGACGCGGTTCAGTTTCGAGGCGGCGATGCTGCGCCTCGGCGGTCAGGTTATCGGATTTTCAGAAGCGAACTCGTCTTCGGCCGCGAAGGGCGAATCGATTTCCGATACGCTGCGGACGGTCGCCTGCTACGCCGACGTCGCCGTCATGCGTCATCCGAAAGAAGGCGCGCCGCGGATCGGCGCGATCGCCGCGGATATCCCGGTCATTAACGCCGGAGACGGCGGTCATCATCATCCGACCCAGACGCTGACCGATCTCTTGACGATTTTGGAAGAAAAAGGCAGCCTTGAAAACCTGACAGTCGGGATCTGCGGCGACTTGAAATTCGGACGCACGGTTCATTCGCTTATCAAGGCGCTCTCGCGTTACGGCGGCGTCAAATTCGTCCTGATTTCGCCGGAAGAACTCGTCGTCCCGGATTACGTTCGCGACGGTATCCTGATTAAGAACCGTATCCCGTTTGAGGAAGTCCGGAAATTGACGCCCGTTCTGCCGCAGCTCGATATTCTGTACATGACGCGCGTTCAAAAGGAACGCTTCTTCAACGAGGAAGATTACGTCCGCTTGAAAGACCGCTATATCCTCGACGCCGCGAAGATGAAACATGCGAAGCCGGACATGATCGTCATGCATCCGCTGCCGCGCGTCAACGAGATTTCGGTCGACGTCGACAGCGATCCGCGCGCCGCTTATTTCCGTCAGGCGAAATACGGCATGTACGCGCGCATGGCGTTATTAATGAAAATTTTGGGAGCGGAGGAATAAATCATGTTAGTCGTCAACAGTATCGAGCGCGGAATCGTCATCGACCATATTACCGCCGGCGTCGGCGCGAAAATTTTATCTTATTTGAATATCGATACCTCGAATCATACCGTCGCGTTCCTGATGAACGCCGAGAGTACGCTGCTTGGACGGAAAGACGTAATTAAGATTAAAGACGTCCTCGATCTCGACTTGAGCGAGCTGGGGCTTCTCGATCCGAACGCCACGGTTAATATTATCGAAAATCATAAAGTCGTCCGAAAGATTAAATTAGCGATTCCGGAAAAGGTCGTCGATATTATTCATTGTAAAAATCCGCGCTGCGTAACGTCGATCGAACCCAACGCGCCGCATATTTTTCATCTCGTTGACAGCGACCGCCGCGTTTACCGCTGCGAATATTGCGACGATATGGTCAGCATGGAGAAAGACGGACTGAATGAGCTTATTCATAAAAAACATCAGCCTTCCAAATAATCCGACTGAAAGGGCGAACGTCCTGATCGCGGACGGGAAGATCCGTTCGCTGAACGCGCGGGCGGAGGACGGCGCGGGTCATGAGACGATCGACGGGAGCGGGCTGACGCTGCTGCCCGGCTTGATCGATCTTCACGTTCATTTCCGCGATCCGGGATTCCCCGAAAAAGAAACGACGGCGAGCGGCTGCGGCGCGGCTGCGCGCGGCGGGGTAACGACGGTTTGCCCGATGCCGAATACGAAGCCGACGATCGATTCGGTTGAAACGCTGGAACTGATTGAACGCGCGGCGGCCGCCGCGAACGGGGTTCATGTCCTGCCGCTGGGGACGATTACGCGCGGGGAAAACGGCGAAAGTCTGACCGATTACGCCGCGCTGAACCGGGTCCGGAACGAATGTTTCCGCCTGACCGGACGCGGGCTTTCCGCGGTCAGCGAGGACGGGAAATCGCTGATGGACCCGCGCCTGATGCGCGAGGCGATGATCGCGATTCAGGCCAACGGGCTGAAGATATTCTCCCATGCCGAAGAAATCGGTCTTTGCGGCGGCTGTATGCGTTTGGGTAAGGCGTCCGAACGGTTGGGCGTTATCGGGATCCCGGCGGAAGCCGAATCGATTATCGTCGCGCGCGATATTCTGCTGTCGGAGGCGACCGGCTGTCCGGTTCATTTCTGCCATATCAGCACGGCCGCGTCGGTTTCGCTGATCCGCTGGGCCAAGGCGCGCGGGTTGGCGGTTACGGCGGAAACCGCGCCCCATTACCTGATCCTGAGCGAAGACGACGTCCAGGCGGATAACGGCCGTTTCAAGATGAATCCCCCGCTGGGAAACGAAAAGGACCGGGAAGCGCTGTTCGAAGGCCTGATTGACGGGACGATCGACGCGATCGCGACCGACCATGCGCCGCATACCGCGGAAGAAAAGAACCGCCCGCTGCCGAAAGCGCCGTTCGGCGTGACCGGATTGGAGACGTCGTTTTCGGCAAGCTACACGGCGCTCGTCAAAAGCGGGAAAATAACGCTGCCGCGGCTGGTCGAATTGATGGCGGCGCGTCCGGCGGAGATTTTGGGGCTGAGCCGCGGCGTCCTGAAAGTCGGGGCGGCCGCCGATCTGACGCTTGTCGATTTGAACGCGGCGTTCCGCGTCGATCCGGAAAAATCGCGTTCCAAGGCGAAACATTCGCCGTTCGCGGGGCGGGAATTTTCCGGGAAAGTCAAGATGACGCTTATTAATGGAAAGGTTATTTATCATGATTGATCAACTTATCGGCGCGATTCGCGAAAAAGGCAATCCGACCGTCGTCGGTCTCGACCCGACGCTGAACATGATTCCGTCGGGCTTGCGGGAACAGGCTTTCGAAACTTACGGGGAAACGGCGCGCGGCGTCGCCGAACTCTTTCTGACTTTCAACCGCGCGATTATCGACGCGGTCGCCGATATCGTTCCGGCTGTCAAGCCGCAGATCGCCATGTATGAGCGCTACGGTTTGGACGGAATCGACGCTTACGTAAAGACGGTCGCGTACGCGAAGGAAAAAGGACTCGTCGTTATCGGCGATATTAAGCGCGGCGATATTGCTTCGACCGCCGAAGCTTACGCGGCGCATATCGGCGGGACGGTTATCGGCGGCGATTCGGTCGATCTCTGGAAAGAGGATTTTATTACCGTCAATCCGTATTTAGGGACCGACGGGATCGCGCCGTTCGTCAAGGCCGCCGCTGAAAAAAAGCGCGGTATCTTCGTTCTCGTAAAGACCTCGAACCGCTCGAGCGCCGAACTTCAGGATTTGCTCGTCGAGGGCCGTCCGGTTTATCGGATCGTCGCCGATCTGGTTAATTCGTGGGGAAAGGACCTGATCGGCGCGAACGGGTACAGCGCGGTCGGCGCGGTCGTCGGCGCGACCCATCCGGCGCAGGGAATCGAACTTCGCGCTCAGCTTCCGCATACGTTTTTCCTTGTCCCCGGGTACGGCGCGCAAGGCGGTAAAGGCGCCGATCTGAAAGGGTTTTTCGATAAAGACGGGATCGGCTGTATCGTGAATTCTTCGCGCGGAATTATCGCCGCCTGGGAGAAAGACGTCGAATTCGCGAACGTTCCGAAGCTTGGAACGGACTTCGCGCTCGCCTCGCGAAAAGCGGCGCTGGCGATGAAATCGGACTTGGAAGCCGCGGTCTGAGCCGATCAGAGCTGGATATTATCATTTCGCGACTCCCGCGCCGGCGGGAGTTTTTACTTCGGGCCTGAAAACGAAACCAATTTCAAATTTCGACGTAAATTGAATTAGGGAAAATTACGGGACGATTCGCGAATGATGCCCGGTTGTCCCGCTTTAGATAGGCAGGTTGGAGATGAAAACGGAAAAAACGGAACAGTCTAAACAAAAAAAGGCCGGAAAAATCCTTCTGATTTTCGGCGCGCTGATCCTGATCGGTTGGGTCGCTTTTTCTACGATGATGAAAGTCGAGATCAATTCCGATTTCGCGAATCATGTCCTGGAAGGCGCCGATTGGATCGGCGGGAATTTCTTTCTGAAAGATTGGGTTCTGACCGGGATAAGCTTCCTGACGACCGAGCTGCCTTTTTACGGACTGGCGGCGTTGATTTTCGGAATCCGGCCCCTCGCTTATGTTTTCGCCGCCGGGTTGATCCTGAGCGTTTTTCTTTGGCTCGGGTTCTTCCTGCTTCGCGACCGACCCGGAGAAATAACGGCCGCGGACTTCTTAATCTATTTCGCGATCGCCGTCGTTTCTACGCCGACGAAAGCGGGCCATTTCCGCGGCCATACCGCCGTCTTTTCATACGCGTTGATCCTGTTCTGGCGGGCGGCGCGGTATTTGAAGGCGGACGAAGGAAAGAAACGGTTCGGCGCGTTATTCGCGATCGGGCTGACGTTGGCGCTCGGCGTTGCCGGGGATTTGCTGATCGCCGCGATCGGGGCGCTGCCGGTCCTGCTCTTCTGCCTTTGGGAACTGATCCAAGGCGACGCGCCGGTCCGGCACGGGAAAATTCTTCGCTTGAGCGGCGCGGTCCTGATCGGAACCGGCGCCGGAATCGGGTTGGACCGTCTTTATTTTCTGATCGGCGGATCGGTCAAGAATGAAATCCTGACGCGAAAATATATTTTAAGTTTTAACCAGATCGGCACCTATCTGAACCGTTTTGTTAACGGAATGATCGAACTCGCGAACGGATCGACGGATCAAACGCCGCTGACGCTCGTCAACACGCTGCGTTGGGGTTTTCTGACTTTGACGCTGGCGGCGGCGCTGATCGCGGTCGTCGAAACGATCCTTTCATACCTTCGGCGCCGGCATGAGGATTTCACAGCTCTGTTCCTGGCGTTGGCGGTCGCCGTTATGAGCGCGGTCTGCGTTTTTACCGATATGCTTGTGACTTCCGAATTTACGCGCTATTTTTCGTTCATGATCGTTTTCGGCGCGATCCTGATCGTTCGCGCTTTGAACCGCCGTCGGATTCATGAAGTTCCGCTGACGCGTTTCCGGATTCCGGCCTCCGGATTCCTGACCGCCGCGGCGCTCGCCCTGATCGCGCTTCAGGCCCAGCCGCTGACGTTCGGACGTACGTCGACGCGTTTTGACCGGGTTGCCGCCTATCTTGAGGCGAACGGTTACCGTCATGGCTTCGCTCATTTTTGGAACGCGTCGAGCGTCACCGTTTCTTCGCGGAACCGCGTCAAGGTCCGCGCGATCACGGTTCATCGCAACGCCGATCTGGTTCCGGAATATGCTGAGGAACAGCGCTGGTTCTACAAACCGCATTGGTTCAGCGAAGCGCCGCATCAATTTGTCCTGGTTGATAATTGGGGATATCTCGACGTATCGAAAGCGTTTATAATCGAGATCTTCGGCGAACCGCTGCGCGTCGACGCTTTTGAGGATTACGAAATTCTGGTATATGATCGGGATCTGACCCCCGAATTAAACGGCCGGTAAAGACCGGCGCCGCGCCTCTGCATCGCGCCGTCGGGAGCGGCGCGTGATATAATCCGCTGTATGGATTTGACGCGGTTTTTTAAGCTGAATTTGGATATTACCTCCGGCGTAAACGCCGCCTTTTTCATGGCGCTGTTCGGGACGATTTTAGCTTTCCTGCTCGGAATCAGCACGATCCGCCGCGGCCAAAAACTCGTCTATTTCCAGAAACGTCAGGCAATGATTGCCCGCGGCTGGAAACTGGTTTTCGTTTCCCTGATCCTTGCCGCTTCGGCCTGGGGATTAAATAATTTCGCGGAACCGGCTCTCTATACCGTTTTCCCGCCGTCGCCGACGATTACGCTGACTTCGACGATTACGCAAACGCCGACCATTACGCTGCCGCCGACGATGACGTTATCGCCGACGGTATCGGAAACGCCTTCGATTACGAATACGCCGGCGCTGCCGGAATCGCTGCGCGCGCTGGCGACGAGTCAGGTCGATCCGGGCAGCGAGGTTCTTTTCAGTCCGATTCAATTCACCGAACAGATGGGCGACGACGGATTCCCGATCGATACCGCGGTCAGTTTTACGAATCCGCTGCGTTCGCTGACCGGTTTTTACTCGTACGATAAACTTGTCCTGGGTACCCAGATTTCATTTGTCTGGATGCGCGTCGACGATCAGGTCCCGATCTGCGAATCGACGGTCGTTTGGGAGTTCTCGACCGGCGGTTATAATTCCGTAACCTGCGAACCGGAAACCCGCGACGATTGGCTTCCGGGGCTTTACGAGCTCCAGGTATTCTTAGGTTCGCAGTGGTTCATGAGCCAGGGGTTCGTTATCGAGGGGATGCCGTTGACGGCGACGCCGACAGCGACCGGAACCGCGACAATTACGAATACGCCGGAGGATACGGAAACGCCGACCCCGACGGTTACCGGAACCGCGACCAATACGGCGACGATAACTCCGACAGGAACGGATACGCGTACGCCGACGATTACCCGGACCCCGACGATCACGCGTACGCCGACAAATACGCCGACGCCATCTTTCACGCCGACGCCGACGCGAACCCCGCGGCCGACCGATACGCGCCAGCCGACGCCGACGCTTACGCCGTCTCCGACGGTTCGGCCGACGCGGACGCCGCTGCCGACCGCTACGCCGCGTCCGGCTGCGCCATGAGACAGGAGAGTAAATTGGAGAAATCGAAAATCACGGTAGATTTTCATGTTCACAGCGAATATTCGTCCGATTCCGTTACAAAAATTGAGGACTTAGCCGAACGGGCGCGGATCTTAGGCTTAGGAAAACTGGTCATCACGGATCATAACACAATCAAAGGCGCGCTGATTCTGAAAAAGCGGTACCCGGATTTCGTTATCGTTGGAGAAGAAATCCTGACGACGCGCGGCGAAGTCTTGGCTTTTTTTGTTGAAGAAGAAATTCCGCGCGGTTTGACTCCGCTTGAAACGTTCCGCCGCCTGCGCGATCAGGGCGCGTTTATCTCTTTGGCTCATCCGTATTCCTATCGCCGTCACGGATGGCTCGAAGAAGAGATGATCGAATACGGCGAATTTTTAGACGCAATTGAAATCGCGAACGCGCGGAACACGGTTTCGGACAACGAAAAAGCGGCCGCGTTCGCGGCGGCGCGCGGTATTCCCGGAACGGCCGGATCCGACGCGCATGGTTTAGACGAACTCGGCCGCATGACGCTCAGATTGGCCCCGTTCAACAGCGCCGATGAGCTGCGCCGAGCGGTTCGTGCTGCCGAGGTCGTCGGTTCGACGTCGTCGCGGCTGGTTCGGATCACGTCGCGGGCGGCGGTTCTGCAAAAAAAGCTCGGATTCTATCATGAATCGGATCGGGATCCCGATGCCGAACGAATTGCGAAAGGAATGGAAAAGAACGGATGAATAAAATTCGAATCGTCTGCTATGGGGATTCCAATACTTACGGCGCCGATCCGCGCGTTAACGGGCGCTTCGACGACGACGCGCGTTGGACGACGCTTTTAGGCGAACGTCTGGGAAGTCAATACGAAGTCATTTCCGAAGGATTATGCGGCCGTACGACTGTTTTTGACGATCCGCTTAAGGACGGTCTGAACGGTTTGAAGCTGCTGGGTCCGGTCACGGAAAGTCATGCGCCGATTGATCTTCTGATCTTCATGCTCGGGACGAACGACTGTAAAGCGCGCTTCGGCGCAACCGCGTATAATATCGCGGAAGGGATGCGCGCGCTGATTCAAAAAGCAAAGGCGCTGCCGATTTGGCGCGAAAAAGCGCGAATCCTGGTCATCGCCCCGATCAAAATTAATCCCAAGATCGCTTCCGTTCCGACAGTCGACGGGCATATGGGCTCGGGCTGCGCCGAAAAATCGGCGGAACTGATCCCATGGATGCTGCGCTTCGCGAAAGAAGAAGGCTGCGCGACGCTGGACGCGAACGATTTCGCCGTTCCGACCGAGCTTGACTGGATGCATATTTCAGCCGCGTCGCAGGCCCCGTTAGCTCAGGCGGCGTATGAAAAAATACGCTCCATTTTAGGGTGAGCCCGGCTTGACGTAAAAGTCCGCCGGGAAACCTTTTCTTCCCTTCTTACAAATTAATCAAAAAATTTTCGAGCGTCAGCTGCGGGCTGACGTTCGCGTTTAAATTCGCGACCGCCTGATTCAAATTTTCCAGCCGTTCCCGGTAGTAACCGGGATCTTTCCCGGACGCCTCCGCGCGGATCCGCTCTTTCAGCGCGATGAAAGAGGGCGGAACGCCGCTTTCGCTCGCTCCGGCGGCGCTGATCATCAGGTCGCGCAGCACCGTTTCCCAAAGCTGGAACAGCGCGCGCAGCTCGCCGCGGCGGCGCGTCTCGCGGAATCCGGCGGCGAGAGCGAATTTCTCGCGCGTATTCAACGTAAAAAGGCCGAGAAAATCGAGCGCGTCCGCTTCGTACTTTTCCATTCGTTCCAGGTCGTCGGTAAGCTGCTTTGCGAAACCGACGCGTCCGCCGGAAAGATGCGCCGCGCGTTCGACGACGCCAGCGTCCGCCGCGTTTCCGGTTTCGTTCCGCTCTTGTTTCAGCGTTTCGATCAGCGCGCCGATCCGCATCGGGCGCAGACGGATCGGTTCGCAGCGCGATAGAATTGTCGGGAGGACGGCGTTGGGCGCCGACGCGGTCAGGAACAGCTTTACCCGTTCCGGCGGCTCTTCAAGCGTTTTCAGAAGCGCGTTCTGAGCCGCCGGGTTGGCTTCCTCAAAACGCAGGATCATCGCGATCCGCCATTTCGCCTCGTACGGCGTTAGCGTAAGCGTGCGCTGAAGGTCGCGGATCGCGTCGATTTTCAGGATTTCCCCCGGCGTTTCGGCTGCGACAACCGAAAGATCGGGGTGTTCTGTCTTCGCGATCAGGCGGCACATCCGGCAGGCGCCGCAGCAGGCGTCGGGCGCGGGCGGGTTCTGACAATTCAGGATCATCGCCAGACGCAGCGCCATTGTGCGCCGCCCCGTTCCCGGCGCGCCGTGGAATAAATACGCGTGACGCGTTTTCCCTTGGCGGAGATGACTTTTCAGGACGGCGGCTGCGCTGTCCTGACCGTAGAGATCGAAACTCATTTCTTCATCTTCTTCTTTTTCTTCTTCGCGGAAGCCGAAACAGGTTTCGCGCCGGATTCGTTTTCGGCCTCGGGCGTTTCTGACGCGGCGGTATCGGTTCCGGCGCGGGGTTCGTCTTCCGTCTCAGCCGCCGGTTCCGTTTGCTGCGCGGGCTGCGCCTGTTCCTGGTCTTTCCGTAATTCGGCGAGGCTGACGCGTTCTCCCGCGGTCAGCATTCCCAAAGTCGGGGCGCTGACGAAGATTCGCTCGACGGCGGCGCGGCGGATATTTTTCAGCAGCTCGCTGAAAAGTTCGGCGGCTTTCGTTTTATAAACGACGAGCGGATTGCGCTGGGCGTAGGCTTCCATCGAAATCTGAACGCGCAAGGTCTCAATCTCGGTCAGATAATCGACCCACTGGTCCGTAATCGCGCGCAGGATAACGGATCGGCAGATTTCGTTTTGAATCCGTCCGCCGAGGTAATCCTTGATTTTCGCGGCCGAATCCGGATCGGCCTCCGCGGGAAGCCGGTCCGCCAGTTCCGCGTAAACGTCCGCGCCGACGATCGATTCAATTTCGGCCTGCGTTTCGGCGCGCAGCTGGTTGAATTTGACGGCGTGATTCTGGAGCCGTTTCCAATCCAGTTCGCCGAAAACGGCGCGCAGCCGTTCCAGCGTCGTCAGATAATGGTTCCAGACCTGATCGCGGATTTCGCCGTCGGACTTAGCGGCGATAAGCTCGCCGCAGCGATAAACGAAATTCAGCCGCGTATACGGAAGCGACGCTTTCCGATGGGTCCGCGCGTCGAAAACGAGCCGCTTTCCTTTGCCGATCGCGTTAAAAAGCGTAACCCACTGCTTTTCGTTTAATCCGTCGCGGTACGCTTCCGCCGGAAGCGCCTTAAGCGCGGCGTTCAGATCGCTGCGGATTTGCGCCTGGCCGCCGAAGAGGCGATCGGCGCGCGCTAAAAAGCCTTCCGAGACGGCGCCGATCGTCGCGTCGCTGAAATCTTCCCAGCCGGCGAACGTCTCCGTCGGGACGGTATAGTCGTCGCCGAGGCGGTTCCGGAACGCCTGATGGATTCGGGTCATGAAGACCGAAAAGAGCGTCGATTCGATCTGATCGCGCATTTTTTCAATCGTTTCCTCGTCGCCTTCGGTTAGGCGGCGCTGGTCTTCTGGGCTAAGTCGGAAATTTATCCGCGCGAATCCGCTCGCCTCGGCGACCAGATCCTGACCGCGCAGCGGCGTCAGCGTCTCTCCGTCCCGCGTCCGTTCGTCACGGTCTTTCAGGCGGTCTTCGAGCGCCTCTTTGAAGAGATCAAAATTGGCGCTGCGCTCGCTGAGCTGATTTTCGAATCCGGCGCGCGCGTTCCCGATTAGGGTTTCCGCCTGATCCAACGCTGCGTTATTTTCGGCTTCGTACGCTTCGCGTCCGAAACGGATCAATCGTTCGAGCAGCGCCTCCGGATCGGTCGGGAATAATTTCCCGTTTTCGCTGAGTTCGTCGATCATGATTTGCTGCGTGAAGGCGGGGATAAACCGCCCCTCGATTTCAAAAGAAGGCTGAACCGAGTCGAAATAAGCGGCCAGCTGCCATTTTTCTTCGTCCGCGCCTTTCTCGATCCGCGCGTCGAGGTCGTTTTCGAGCATGTCGTAGATATCTTCGCTGAGGTCCGCCTTCTGGAAGACCTGATCGCGCTGCGAATAGATTCGCTTCCGCTGGCCGTTAAGAACGTCGTCGTATTCAAGCGTGTGTTTGCGCGCGTCGAAATGCGCCCCTTCGACGCGTTCCTGCGATTGTTCGATGAGCCGGGAAAACATGCCGTGTTCCATCGGAACGCTTTCGTCGAGAAGATTGACGCGCGTCAGGATGTTTTCGACCTGCTGACCGCCGAAGAGGCGGACGATCTCGTCCTGAAGCGAGAGGAAAAAACGCGACGATCCGGGATCGCCCTGCCGGGCCGCGCGTCCGCGCAGCTGGTTGTCGATTCGCCGCGATTCATGGCGTTCGGAACCGATGACGTGAAGACCGCCCAGCTCCCGCACCTTATGCATATTTTCAACATGGGAGCGGAAGCGCGCGATCGATTCTTCGTAAACGCCGAAATCGCCGCTTGTCAGCTTCGCCAGCGCCTCGTAACGTTCGTCGTGCGTTAGATTGTACGGATCGACATGCGCGCGGGCAAGGACCCGGTTCGTATCGCGCAGGATATCCTCGTCAAGTTCGCCGCCGAGCTTGATATCGACGCCGCGTCCCGCCATGTTGGTCGCGATCGTGACCGCGCCGAACGCGCCGGCCTGCGCGATGATCATCCCTTCTTCATCATGCTTGCGCGCGTTGAGGACTTGCGGATGGATCCCGCTTTCGATCGTCGCGAGGAATTTTTCGAAATCGTCTTCGTCCAGTTCAAACTCCGCCATCAGGTACGGCTTATTGGCGGGTTCGTCCAGGTTTAAAGAGACGCCCAGCGTTCGGGCGAACGGCCGGATATCGTTCGCGCCGATCGTTTCGATCGCTTTTCGGAACGGGTTTAATTCCTTAATCGGCGATTCGACGTATTCGACCTTATTTTGAATCATCCATACGCGCCGCAGCATGTTCAGCTGAACCAGGCGGCGCAGCGGTTCCGGCCGCAGCCGTCCGGCCAGATATTCCGAATGCTCAACCGAGGCGGTGCCGATCAGCTGGGGCCGGCCGATAATATAGTTTTTCAATATTTCGAGCGTAATGGCGCGGAATTTGGCTTCTTCGCTTTGATAGATGACGTCTTCGTAATCTTTCCGCTTGAAATAAACCGCCGTTTCCGGGTCGTCCCGATAGGCGTAAAAAGTATATTTATAGCCGCTCTCGTCCTTCGCGCTTTTTTCGATCAGGTCCGAGCCTTTTTGGCGCGCGCTGTATTCAAGATTGGTCGGAACCGGAATAACGTCCAGCCCGTAGATTTTATAAAACTCTTCCTTTTCGGTCAGCGCGGTTCCGGTCATGCCGCAGATTTTGTCATACATGCGGTAATAGTTTTGCAGCGTGATCGTCGCGTAGGTAACGTTTTCCGGTTCGACCTTGACGCCTTCTTTGGCCTCGATCGCCTGATGAAGCCCGTTTGACCAGCGCCGTCCGGGCATCAGCCGGCCGGTGAAGCTGTCGACGATAACGACTTTTCCGCCCTGGACGAGGTACTCTTTGTTGCGATGGTAAAGAAACTCGGCTTTCAGCGCCTGATCGATATAGCCCATGATCGATTCCTGCTGAAGCGTAATCTCTTCCGGGCGCGTCGGATCGCGGAGGACCATTCCCAGCAGCGATTCGACGTGATCCAGACCGGCGTCGTTGATATAAACCTGATGGTCTTTCTCGCTGATCTCGTATTCTTCGGGCGTAAGCTGTTTGACGATCGCCGCGATTTTGTTGTACATCGACACGTCGTCCGAGGCGGGGCCGGAGATAATCAGCGGCGTCCGCGCTTCGTCGATCAGGACGTTGTCGACTTCGTCGATGAGCGCGAAAGCGTGACCGCGCTGAACGCGTTCATCGAAGCGCATCGTCATATTATCGCGCAGATAATCGAAGCCGAACTCGGCGTTCGTACCGTAGGTAATATCGGCGAGATACGCCTCGCGGCGCGGAACCATGCGCAGCTGGTCCTGATCTTCTTTCACGGACGTGACGCTCGGATCGACGAGGAAGGCTTTCTTCCCGTTTTCGGTCCGCGCCGCCATCTGGAGCACGCCGACCGACAGGTTCAGAAAATGATAAACCGGCGCCATCCAGCGCGCGTCGCGGCGCGCCAGATAATCGTTGACGGTAATAATATGGACGCCTTTTCCCGCCAGCGCGTTCAGGTAAACCGGGAGCGTCGCGGAGAGCGTCTTCCCTTCCCCGGTGCGCATCTCGGCGATCGACTTATCATGCAGCGCCATCCCGCCGATCAGCTGGACGTCGTAGGGGCGCATTCCGAGGACGCGTTTCGACGTTTCGCGGACGGCCGCGTACGCTTCGGGCAAGAGATCGTCGAGCGTTTCGCCGTTCGCGAGGCGGGCGCGGAATTCGGCCGTTTTTCCGCTGAGTTCCGCGTCGCTCAGCTTTTCGAACGCTTCTTCAAGCGCGTTGATCTTCGGAACTTGATTCGTCAGTTCGTTGAGTTTGTTTTGAATCGGGTCTAAACCCAATGCCGTCTTGATTTTGTTAAACATGTTTCCCTTTTTCTTCCGGTTATGACCGGTTCGTTTTAATTCCGTAAGCTGCCGGGGAACGATCTCCGACGAACAGATTAATCTTACCAGATGGATATTTTATCCTTAATAAGATTCGGACGCACCGCTGAAAGACTGCATGCTTTCAGAAAACGCGAAATCCCGCTGCGCTGTTTCAAAAACCGCTGTGAAAATTTTCGGGGTCGGATTATTTTTGCGGATTAATTTCTTTCCGTTTTGTTCGCGACGCGTGCCGAATAATCCATTCGCACGCTTCGCTTTGCGCTTCTTGCCGCCATGATTCGAGGATATACTCGAATTTTTCCGGCGCTTCCCTGTATAAATCGTTAAGGTTGTTCGCTACGCTTTTCTGAATCGTTTTATCCGGGTCGTTTCTTAAATTGGATAAAACTTGAAAGTAAATATCGAAATAATCAAGAACGGCGGCGCATTTTTTCGCCCAGGGCAGCCGTATCCGCAGGCACTCGCTGGCTAATCTTCTGACTCTTTTATTTTCGTCCGTACTCCAGGTCAACATCAGCGCGATGGTTTTTTCGGGATAGGCGGCCAATAACGGACGCATACAGAATTCGCCGGTAAATCTTTTTGTTAATTCTTTGCTGAACGCCGCGCTTTTATCAAAAGAATCGGCGCCAAAGATTTCAACGTACTTCCCGATCGGCCAAAGCCAGAATCCTTCGCTGAACATGCCTAAACTTCCTTTGAGTTCCGGCCCTAAAATTTTCTCGAAAATTTCGAGCGTTTCCGCGTAGGGAAGCGGGATACAGTCTTTTAATGCGCACGCTAACAGGCGCTGCCGGTCGTTAAATTCAAGTTTTTCCAACCCGCCTTCTCTGAGCAGGGAAATAAAGCGATCGGAATCAAACGTCGGATACTCGGAATTTATTTTTTCAGCTAAGAAACCGGCGTATTCGAAATCGTAATAATCTTTAACTTTTTTTGCCATTTGTCTAATTTTCTCATAAAGCGAGCGCGGGACGGCGTGTAAGATGGAAAGTTACGTACTTCTTTCGGCTGTTCGCAATATGCCGGCGTAGAACTTGAATCGATCGGTTCCTGTCCCGCCGGCGG
>JASBYO010000062.1 GCA_029983925.1 Flexilinea sp. | reverse complement strand
CGCATGAAGGAGGGTTGTATTCAGATGTGCGCTGTAAAGAGAATATCGCTGAAAGATCGCGTTTTACCGGATTATACAACCGGCGAGGAATTGTTCAACATGATTTCGCATATTGTCGGCGCGGCCTTCGGGTTATTTGTACTGTGTTTTTTGACCTGGAAAGCGTTATGGCGTCATGACCTTTGGGCGTTCAGTTCCGGGTTCGTTTACGGGCTGACGATGATCCTGCTGTATACGATGTCGAGTATTTACCATGGCTTACGGCCGGGGCTGGCGAAAAAAGTTTTTCAGATTCTCGACCACTGTTCCGTATTCCTGCTGATCGCCGGGACGTATACGCCGTATCTGCTGAACGGGATGCGCGCGGCTTCTCCGGTTTGGTCTTGGATTTTGTTCGGCGTGATCTGGGGTTCGGCGCTGTTAGGCGTAACGCTGAACGCGATCGATTTAAAGCGCTACCGTTATTTTTCGATGGCCTGTTATCTCGGGATGGGCTGGGTCGCGGTTTCCGCCTGGGGGCCGATGGTGGCGGTTTATTCGCCGACGGGGATGTGGCTGCTCTTATCCGGCGGGATCGCTTATACGATCGGCGCGATTTTATACCTGATTGGGAAAAAGACGAAGACGCGTTACATGCATTCGGTTTTTCATATTTTCTGTCTGATCGGAAGCGCGCTGCATTTCATTTCGATCGCGCTGTACGTTTGGTAAGGGAGCGTAAATTCAAAAATGCGAATCGCCTTCCGTTTCGAGCTTTGCGGAAGGCGATTTTTTGACGATCCGGGGAAAATATCCGGCGCAATTCGCGAGAGCGATCTTTTTTATTCGATGTTCCGATGGCGTTTTTCCATCTCTGCGTGCGAGCTTTTCATTTCTTTTTCTAAGAGCATGATTAGAATATCGAACAGCAGGAACAGGTGTTGTTCGAAGAGATTCCCCATCGGTTGAATTGACGGGACGCAGCGGGGATCCGTTCCGTTATATACCGCCGCCGGGACGAACAGGACGTTATCGGCTAATTTCGGCGTTTTTTCTTCGGGCGAGCCGGTAACGACCAGGATCGCGGCGCCTGATTTTTTCGCTTGTTCAACGACATAGTGGATATGGCCGATTCGGCCGGAGCCGTTAACGGCGATAAAGAGATCCCCGCCGAACATGCCCGGCGTTGTATCGTCCCAAATCCAATGGGTTTCTTTCCCTAAGTGCATCAGGCGCATCGCGAAGCCGCGCGCGGCGATTCCTTCGCGGCCGACGCCCATGACGAAGATTCGTTTCGCGCCGACGATAGCGGTCATCGCGCCGATCAGGCCGTCGATATCCTGAGCCTGGAACGCTTCCTTATGTTCCGCTAAGACGGTTTCATATAAATTAAGATATTCCTTTTTGACTGAGAGACTTATCATCGTTTTATTTCTCCTTTTTGATCGAATCGTTTAAATTCCTTATCCAATGGTTCAAACTTAAAACGAGAATCAGGACGACGCCCCAAATCAGTTTTTTCGTGTAGGGCGATAAAGAGAGCATGGTGAACGCGCTGGACATTAATTGCATCAAAACGATCGCGATAAAAACGCCGCGGACGCGGCCTTTCCCGCCGTTCGGACTGATCCCGCCGATAACGCAAACGATAATCGTTTGCAGCAGGTAAGACGAACCGTAACCGACTTTCGCGGAATTGACTCGGCTTAAGACGATCAATCCGGCAATACCGGCTAACAGCGCCGTCATGACGAAGGTCGCGATGCAGACTTTTTCGTTGTTGATGCCGCTGAAACGCGCGGCGACTTTATTTTCTCCGTAGAGATAGAATTTTCTTCCGAAAGCGGTTTTTTCCAAAAGAAGAGCCAGGAGAATCGCAGCGCCCAAAAATAGCCAAAAAATCAGCGGGATCCCCGCCCATTCGGCTTTTCCGAAATCGGTAAATTCAAAAGCGATATTGCCGATACTAACGCCGCCGGTAAGCGCCATGCCGATGCCCTGAAATAAAATCATCGTTCCCAACGACGCGATCAGCGACGGCGCCGACGTTTTCGATATCAGCAGCCCATTAAAAACGCCGAAAATCAACGCGGTTAAAATCGCGACGACCAGTCCGGCCGGAATCCTCGCCTCTTCCGGGAGCGCCGGCAGCCAGGTCCCATTAAGGACGAACGCGGTGAAAATCGCGATCGTATTCGCGGCGCTGATAATCGAAAGATCGATCCCGCCAATTAGGTTGGACAGCATCATCGCAAGCGCAAGAAAACCGAATTCCGGAATCTGGAACGCCATGGATTTGATATTCGCCGCGGAAAACATTCCGCCGGGGAGGAATATTGCGGATAAAACGATCGCGGCGATCAGTAATCCGATCAGGATCGTGAAATTAATATCGTTAAAGAATTTCTTTTTAAGGCTATTCGTCATAATCCGATCCTAATCTGTAAAAATAAGGTTTTTCCGGTTGCGGATGCGTTCCTGATATGAACTGGTCGCAATCGACGCGACAAGGACCGAGCCGATAAATAAATCGTTCCAGGACGAGGAAAGCCCGATCAGGATTAACGTCGAATTCAGCAGGTAAATCAGTAAGACGCCGAGAATCGCGCCGAAAACTTTCCCGTCTCCGCCGGTTATTTTCGCGCCGCCGATCACGACGGCGGCGACGATCGGCAGTTCGCCGCCGATTAATTTATTCGGGTAGAGCGCGTTGATTTGGGCGACGTAAACGATACCTGTTAAACCGGCTAAGATCCCCGACCAGACATAAACGTAATAACGGATCCGAGCCGGGCTGAACCCGATTCGGCGCGCTGATTCTTCGTCGTTTCCCACGGCGACGATTCCGCGTCCGATCATCGTAAAATTAATTAAGCCCCAGGTCGCCAACGCGACGAAAACTACCGGGAGGATCGAAGCGGATAAACCGATCGTTCCGGAGCCGGTTTGAATTTGAAAAAGCGTAGCCCGCCCGAATTGATTCAGGCAGGGGGGGAGTACGCCGGCGCCGAACGACTTATCGCTTACGAACGTCGTCATAATCCCATGAAATAAATTCTGGGTCCCAAGCGTAATAATAAACGGCGGTAATTTGAGCCAGTTAATCAAACTCGCGTTGATCAACCCTAATACCGCGCCGAAGATTATCGAAAGCCCGACGGCGAACGCGAGGTTATCGATGCCATACGCGATCATGATATTGATCGTCGTATAACTCCCGAAGAGCGCGATCGCCATGAACGATACGTCGATGCCGCCTGAAATCATGACGACCAAGAGCCCTATCGCGAAGATCAGCGATGTTGAGGACGTCCGAATAATATCGAACACTGTCGTTATGCTGAAAAACGCCGGATTGACAAAACCGACAAAAGCGCAGTAAGCGGCGATAATAAAGATTAGTATTTTTTGATAACGATCGATCGTGAACTTCATTTTGTGCTTGGCTCCGTATCCGGCTGCAGGTCGCGGCTTCCGATTTCTTCGAGGATCAATTTCTTCGCGTCCGGCTGCCGTAAATCTTGCGCTTCAAGGATCGTTTTAATTCTCCCTTTTTCGAGGATAAGAACCCGGTTGCAATTCGCTAAAATTTCTTCCACTTCATCCGAGATCAATAAAAACGCCATCCCGTTTTTCGCGAAATTATGAATTTGTTCGTAGATTTCGGCTTTTGATCCGATGTCGATTCCGACGGTCGGACTATCCATGATAAAAATATTCGGTTTTGTTTCGACCCATTTTCCGATAACAATTTTCTGCTGGTTCCCGCCGGACAGCGACCGGACGACGGTTTCCCGCGAAGGCGCGCGGACTTTAAACGTCTCGATACATTTTTCAGCCAGGCGGTCTTCTTCCGAAAAATCTAAGCAGCCGCGCGGGGATATCTCGTCGATAACCGTAGAGGAGACGTTTTCTTTTATTTTCAGGTCGGTAAAAAGACCTTCCCTGAACCGGTCCTCGGGGAGCAGCGCGATGCCGCGTCGTTTGGCGTCCTGAGGCGCCGCGATCGATACTTTTTCTCCGGAAACGAAAATCTCGCCGGAATCGATCGGGTTTAATCCGAAAAGGGACATCGCGATTTCAGACCGTCCGGAGCCTAAGAGTCCGATCATCCCGACGATATCGCCTTTTCGCAGAGTAAAAGAAATATCGTTGAAATGACCTTTTCTGGATAAGCCTTTGACTTCGAGGAGCGGCGTATTTTCGGTGAAGTCTCTTCGATATCTGGGATAATCGATTTCCCGGCCGGTCATCAGTTCGGACAGTCTTTTCTCGTTGATTTCGGCACGATTGTAATCGCCGATCTTTTCGCCGTTGCGGATAACCGTGATGACGTCGGCGACGCTGAAGACTTCGTCCAGTTTATGGCTGATAAAAATAATCGACATCCCTTGCGATTTCAATTCTTGAACGATTGTAAGCAGCTGGGAGACTTCGTTTTTCGTCAGCGCCGTCGTCGGTTCGTCCATCACTAAAATTTTCGCGTCGTGCGCCAGCGCGCGGCAGATTGCGGTCAGCTGACGGATCGCAATCGGACATTCGAAGATTTCTTTTTCAAGATCGATCTTGACGTTGATCTTTCGGGTTTGTTCCGCCGCGATTCCGGCGACGTCTTTCCAATTAATGAGTCTCGCGCCTTTCGCCCGTATCTTTTCGATAGCGATATTTTCCGCGACGCTCATATGGCGAAAGAGGGACATATCCTGATAGATCACCTGAACGCCATTTTGGATCGCCTGCTGCGTTGTGAGTTTCGTAAAGCGCTGCCCGTTTAAGACGATCTCGCCTTCGTCCGGCGTATAGACGCCGGATACGCATTTTACCAGCGTCGATTTTCCGCAGCCGTTTTCGCCGACTAAGCAATGAATTTCGCCGCGATTGACGGTCAGGCTGACGTTTTTCAGGACGCGGACGCCGGAAAACGCTTTCGTAATATTTTTTACGTTCAGGATCGGTTCCATTCGCTCTCCAAATTCGGCTGATTGAGAAAACCCTATCCGCTTTAGCGGATAGGGTTTCGAATATCGTTAATACTTAGAAATTGTAGTTGTCGATATTGTCGGCGGTAAATTCCAGCGGGGCGAAACCGTAGGCGATATTATCGACGACGTTTACGTTGTCATACCCGGTCGCTTTCAGGTCGGCGCCGGTCTCGATTCCCTGTCCGGAGGCGATCAGGTACGCGGCGTAGCAAGTAGCGTAGCCGGCGTCGGCGGGCCGCCATGCTTGCCCGTGCTGCATCGAACCGTCTTTCAGGTACGTCGAGGACATTGAAGGCAGCGCGAGCGAAACGACTTTTACCGTCCCGGCTTTGCCTTTTTCGGACAGCGCCTGGCTGATACCGCCGCCATGCGCCGAGCAATCGAAGAATCCGTTGATTTCCGGGTAGGCGGTTAAGATTTCGAGCGTTTTGTTGTACGCTCCGTCAACGCTGTTTTTATCTTCGTACGGTTCGTCGGTCAGAGGCTTCATTTCCGGGTAATTTTCGCTGATGTATTCGACCGCGGCCTTGTACCAGGCCATATGCGTTTCCATCGTTAACCCGCCGACGAAACCGGCGTAAGAGCCTTTCCCGTCCATGGCTTTCGCCAGGTTTTCGCCGAAGAGCTGGCCGAACTCTTCGTTAACGAAGGCTTCGACGTCTAAATCGACCTTGTCTGCGATGCCGGGGGCTTCATGCGTTACGACGACGATTCCGGCGTCCCGGGCTTTTTGAATGGTCGGGATCAGCGCTTCCGGGTCGTTCGGGACGATGCAAATCGCGTCGACGCCCTGCGCGATCAGGTTTTCCATGATCGCGATCTGGCTGGCGGCGTCGCCGGTTTCAGGAACCTGGACGGAAACGTTCAGTCCGGTATCCTTTTTCAGCTGTTCGATTCCGGCGGCCATATCGTCGAACCAGGAATCGCTTTGTTTTACGATCATGACGATTTTGTAATCGGCCGGGTCGTTTTTCGGATCCTGCGCCGAAACCGTTCCCCATGCGCTAAAGAGCGCTGATACGATACCAAGAAGGCAGACGATAGCTACAAAGGACTTTTTCATTTTGTTTCTCCTTTTTTGAAAGATATTGTTGTTTCAATTTTATGAACATTTGAACTGGGTTTCAATATTATTTTACCGACCTGATGGTATAAAAAACCGTTTTCTTTCTTTCCGTCGGCCGATAAAACGTTATCGGGATCGCATAGAATAGTAGTGGGGAGATTTAGAATAAAGGAATGGAGCTTTGATGACGAAATGAACGTGATGGGGAAAGGATTGGATCGGATTCTCAAGCGTCCCGCTTTTTTCTTTCGGAGTCAATCGCTGAAAGTCAAGATGATTGTCTTAGCGGTGTTGATTTCTTTGTTATTTCTCGCCGGGTATTTTATCGGATATAAAATTATCGCTTCGTCATACAATAACATGTTGTATCAATCGATCGCAGGATCCCTGAAGTACAGCGCGAACGATATCTCTCAAAAATTATCTTCGGTCGAGTCGTTGTCGAGCTCGATTAATTCGAATAAAGAAGTTCGGAAGAATTTAATTATTCTCGAAGACGACGAGAACGAAATTCGACGGAAAAACGCGAAAAACAGCCTGACGTATCTGATTACGGATTTTCATCATGGTATCCGCAGCAGCAATGTTCGGAACATTTCGATCTATACGCCGAAAAGAGGCGATATCGTTTCGAGTCATCCGGGCCGCGGCGAACAGATTCCTCCAGCGGTTTACGAGCGGATTTTACGAATTTCGGAACAGGGAGACGGCTATCCGGTTTGGATTACCGATTATGGGAATGAGTACGGTTTGTTTATCGCGCGCGATTGCCGCCGCGTTAATAATCATAATTACGAACGGATCGGCACCCTGATTATTCAAATCGATCTGAATAAACTGGTTAACGTTTCGACGCATTCGCTGCTTTTTTCCGAACCGGCGCGGTTCGTTATTTCCGATCGGAATCGCTTAATTTATAAGTCTCAGGAGCTTTCGGACGATTTTGCGCTTGCGACGCTGCCGTCGACGCGGCCGAATTACGGATTGGTTCGGATGAATCGGGATGATTTTTTCTATATTGACGGCGAGTTTGAAAATTTCAGTTGGCAGTATAAATGTCTGATCCCGTATGAAAGTATCGCGAAATCGATCGGTTTCTCGCGCGTATTGTATTTTTTTGTCGTTTTGGTCGCGTTGGCGACGGCGTTCTTTTTCGCGAATCTGATCAGCAATTCGATCTCGGTCCAATTTCGGATTCTTGTTGAAAAGATGGAGTCGTTCGGTACGGGCGATTCGGTTTACATGCCGATTCAGGAATCGGAGTCGAACGGGCGCTTTGATGAGATCGGTCAATTACAGTACCATTTTGAGCGCATGGCGATCCGCATTCAGCAGCTTATCCGGGAAAATTTTTTGAACGAGATTTTAAGTAAAGACGCGAAGCTGAAAGCGCTCGAAAATCAGATTAATCCCCATTTCCTGTATAATACGCTCGAATCGGTAAATTGGCGCGCAAAAGCGATTCAAGCGACCGAAATTTCCGCTATCGCGGAATCTTTAGGCGCGTTATTGCGGATTACGCTTCGGAAGATCGAAACGAATTTTATTTTGAAAGACGAGCTCGATATCGTTCGGTATTATATTACGATTCAGCGCATCCGCTTTGAAGAGCGGCTGATTTACCGAGAGATGGTTGATCCGGCGTTATTGAACGTTCGCTTCCCGAAACTTACGATCCAGCCTTTAATCGAAAATTCCATCGCGTATGCGATGGAACAAAATGTTGAAGCTTGTCTGATTGAGCTGACGGCTTATCGCGACGGCGATGAAGTTGTTATCGAGGTAGAAAATACCGGATCGCAGTTTGCGGACGGCCTGCTGCAAAAACTGGCTGATCAGACGGTCGTTCCGAAAGGCTTCGGGATCGGATTGCTCAATATTGAAAAAAGATTGAAGCTGATGTACGGGCCGTCGTACGGGTTAACGCTGTTTAATCGCGACGGGGATCACGCGGTCGCGAAAATTCATATCCCGTTTCAAGGATGACCGGTTATGTATAAGCTCCTGATCGTTGACGACGAAAGGATTATCCGCGAGACGATCGCGAATTTGATCGACTGGGCCGCGTTGGGGATTCGGCTCGTCGGTTCCGCGAAGAACGGGTTCGAAGCGTACGATATGATCGTTGACGACTGCCCGGATATTGTGATGACGGATATTAAGATGCCCGGATTTTCCGGGATCGAGCTGATCGAGAAAGTCAGGCTGATTAATGAATCGACGCAGTTTGTCATATTGTCCGGGTACGGCGAATTTGAGTTCGCGAAAATTGCGATGCGTTTCGGCGTGAAATATTATCTTTTGAAACCTTGCAATGAATCGCAGATTATCGACGCGATGCAAAGAATTGTCAAAGAATTGGACAGCGGTCTTCTTCGCTCGAATTCCGAGATCGGCGGCGCCGAATTAAAGTCGATTCTTTATCATACGGTTCTTATGAATATCTTTAGCGAAGTTTTTATACGCGGCGATCTTTTAACCGTTCGCGCGCGTTTATTCGCCCGCTATGAGCTTCTCCTGGACTTTTTTAAATTTCCGTACGTCTTATTCTCTTTTTCGACGGAACGGACGAATCGAACGCTGTCGTCGCTCGAAGCGTCTTTCAAAAGTCTCGGTATGCGCGTTGATTTCAGCGTCTTGAACAGCGGGGATCGTTTTTTCGTTTTTTTTCGTTCAAATCTCGAGAACGATGCGATTTTTGAAAAAATCAATCGAGCGATCTGCGCGGACGTCGGTAAAATTGAGCGGCGGGATCTGAAAAATCTCGCTGACACGGTATGGATTTGTCTTCATGAACTGGCAAGCGTCGATTCGTTTATTTATTCGGACGGTTTGGATCGGCTATGGTTTTCGCGGAACGACGAATTCCTGATTTCGACTCAGCGATTTATATCCTCTCTTTTTGAAAGCGCTGAATTCCCGAAAAATTCTTTTTCGGACGGTTATTTTTCGATCTTAAGACGGAAAGATTTGAGATTTTTAAAACAGGTCGCGATTTCGTTGATCGTCTCGACACTGTCCCAATTGAGCGTCCTGGCAATTCTTCAGGCGACGGAACGGTTGATCGCGATTTATCACGCGGCCGACGTTGAATCGGTCGCGGCGGTTATCGAAGGCGAGATTCGGAAGTCGGCGCGAAGACGGGGCGTTTCGGAAAAGCAGAGCGGGATCAGCTCAAAAATTATCGCCTATGTCAAGAACCATATTGAGGACCCGCGTCTTTCTTTGAAATGGATTGCGGAAAACGTCTTATTTATGAACGAAGACTATATCAGCAGGCGGTTCGTCAAA
This sequence comes from Flexilinea sp., assembly GCA_029983925.1. Taxonomy (GTDB): domain Bacteria; phylum Chloroflexota; class Anaerolineae; order Anaerolineales; family Anaerolineaceae; genus Flexilinea. The sequence goes on along the minus strand of JASBYO010000062.1, from coordinate 5,317 downwards.
GAAACGGACAAGAAATTTTCCGAGTTCTTAACCGAAACGCGCTTGGAGAAAGCGAAAGAATTTCTCTCGGGTTTCGACGGAGACAAGATTTCCGAAATCGCCGTCAGAACGGGTTTCGGGAACAACCCGAAATACTTTAGCCAGATTTTTAAACGCTATACCGGTTATTCTCCGTCGGAATACCGCGATCGTTTTTATTTAGGGCCCGGTTAGGCCGGTTATCTTCCGAAACGCGATTTCCATTCGTATAACAAGTTAATAGCCTCGATCGGCGAGATCGCGTTTACGTCAACTTTCTCGAGCGCATCGACAATCGGATTCGTCTCCGGGAATAGCGCCATCTGGATCAGCGGTTCTTCGCGGACTTTCGCCGGCGAATTTCCTTCCGCCTCGAGGCGGCTCAGTATTTCGTTCGCGCGGTTGATAACCGGTTTAGGCAATCCGGCAATCTGTCCGACATGGATCCCGTATGAGCGGTCGGCCGCGCCGGGGATGATTTTATGCAGAAAGACGACGGTTCCGTCATGATCGCTGACGGCGACGTTATAGTTTTTTAAGTTCGGTAGCGTTTCCGCGAGTTTTGTCAGTTCATGATAGTGGGTCGCGAATAAGGTCCGCGATCGGAGGTGCGGCGCGTTATGAATAAATTCAACAACCGACCAGGCGATCGACAATCCGTCATAGGTGCTCGTTCCGCGTCCGATTTCGTCGAGGATCAGGAAGCTGCGCGGGGTGGCGTTATTGAGGATATTGGCGGTTTCGACCATCTCGACCATAAAAGTCGATAAGCCGGCATGGATTTCGTCCTGAGCGCCGATCCGGGTGAAAATCCGGTCGACGATCCCGATTTTTGCGCTGTCGGCGGGGACGAACGACCCCATTTGCGCCATGAGCAGAATAATCGCCGTTTGACGCAGGTAAGTACTTTTCCCTGACATATTCGGACCGGTTACGACATGGATCTGTTCCGTTTCGGTGAAGCGGATATCGTTCGGAATGAACCGTTCGCCGCTTTTCATCGTCAGCTCGACGACCGGATGGCGTCCGCCTTTGATCTCGATTTCGGCGGATTCGTTGATTTCCGGTTTAACGTATTTGTTAAGCGCGGCGCTTTCGGCTAACGCCGTCAGGACGTCCAACGTCGCTAAGCCGCGCGCAGTTTCGAGGATTTCGGCGGATTCGCGGCCGATCTCGTCGCAAAGCTGATAGAACAGGCGGTTTTCGATCGAGCGGATCGAATCTTCGGCGTTTAATACCAGCGCTTCGTATTCTTTCATTTCCGGCGTGATAAACCGTTCCGCGTTGACGAGCGTCTGTTTGCGGATGTATTCCGGCGGCGCGGCGGCGGCGAGCGATTTCGAAATTTCGATATAGTAACCGAAAACCTTGTTATAGCTGACTTTCAGCGTCCTCAGCCCGGTCCGTTCCCGCTCAACTTTTTCAAGGTTCGCCATCCAGTCGCGCGCGTATTCCGAATTGTTGTAAACTTCGTCCAATTCGGCCGAATAGCCGCGGCGTATAACGCCGCTCGTCATCAGCGTTGCGGGGGAATCGGGCGAAATCGTGTCGTGCAGCATCTCGCGGATGCGCGCCGATTCATGAAGCCGTCCTAAGATCGGTAAATCTTCGGGCAGCAGCGCGATAATTTCAGGAAGCGCGTCGAGGGAATTTTGGAGCGAGATCAGGTCGCGCGGGATCGCCATCCCGCCGGTTACGCGGTTGATCAGTCGCTCGAGATCGTTCAGCGGTTTCATCGCGGCGCGGATTTCAGCGCGGCGGACGCCGTTCGCGACGAAGATGTCGACCGCGTCGAGACGTTGGCGGATGCGCGCGATATCGGTCAGCGGCTTGCTGACCCATTGCCGTATTGCCCGTTTCCCCATCGGGGTCACGGTCGTATCTAATACCCCCAGCAGCGAGCCTTTCGGATCGTTCGAACGCAGCGTCTCGGTCAGTTCTAGGTTGCGCCGCGTTGAAACGTCGAGCGTCATGAAATCGTCCAGCGAATAAGCGTTCAGCCGCGTCAGCAGTTTCAGCGTCGTTGGTTGGTTCGCGTCTAAATAACGCGCGATCGCGCCTGCCGCCTGAATCGCCGGACTTCCGGCGCTGAATCCGAAACTGTCCAGCGTCGGGACGTCCAGGATCTTACAAAGAATTTCCGCGCAGCGCGTCGGATCGAATATCGCGTTCGGAACGGTCGTTACGCTGAACGCGGCGGGGATTTCGATCGTATTTTTATCGCTGATGAGAATTTCCGCTGGATGAAGTCTCGTCAATTCCGCCGTGAACGCGCCCGAATTATTTTCGGCGCGAATAACGGAAGCGAAAAATTCGCCGGTCGTAATATCCGCGTAGGCGATTCCGATTCCTTTCGGCGTCTCGACCGCGGCGGCGAGATAATTATTCGCGTCGGACTTGAGAAGAACGGGCTCGATAACCGTTCCGGGCGTAACGACGCGGACGACTTCGCGTTCGAAAAGGCCTTTATCCGGCTGTTCGCCGACCTGTTCGGCGATCGCGACGTGGTAGCCCTTATCGATCAGCCGGGCAAGGTAATTGTCAACGGCGTGGTACGGAATCCCCGCCATCGGAACCTTCGCCGTTTTCGAAACTTTCCGCGCCGTCAGGACGAGATCCAATTCGCGCGAGGTTATCTCCGCATCCTCGTCGAACGTTTCGTAAAAATCTCCGAGGCGGAAAAAAACGATCGCTTTCGGGTAGTTTTTCTTAATGTCCAGGTATTGTTTTCGAATCGGGGTTACTTCGTCATCCATCGTTCAAGATCCGTCGGTCATTTTTCCATATCGTATCAGGTAAGCCGCGATCCCGAACGCCGTCGCTACGTTGAGCGATTCTTTCGTTCCGATCATCGGCAGGTAAAAAATCCGGTCGCAGCGGACCAGAATCGCCGGGTCGACGCCGCTGACTTCGGCGCCTAAAATCAACGCGATTTTATCGCTCTGTTCCAGTTTCCGCAGCTCGCCGAACGCGGCGAAAAGGTTTTCGGCGTTTTCTCCGCCTTCGAGCGCCCAAAGCGTATAGCCGTCGTCCCTGAGCGCGTCGATCGCGGCCGCGCTGTCCCAGAAATGTTGCCATTTGACGGTCGTTTCCGCGCCGAGCGAAGCTTTCGCGACTTTCGCGTTCAGCGGCGTCGGCGTCGTTCCGAGCAGGATCAGCCTTTCGGCTTGGACGGCGTCCGCCGTCCGAAAGATCGCGCCGGCGTTGAGCGCGCTACGGAGATTGTCCAGCACGACGGTAAACGTCGGTCCGCCGCGATAAGTCGATTGATCGGGAATCCGCAGCTCGTCGGATTGCCTCAGGCGCTGCGTGTCGCTGCCGCATTTCGGGCAGCGGACGCGGACGTTTCCCACGGTCGGCTTCAGGCTGAATCGGAAACAGCATTCAGGCTGCATACATTCGTGGGTTTCAAGCGTCATCCGTCGGTCTTCCGTTTCTTTACCATCGGCTTTTATTTTATCTTGAAACGCGGCGATAAAGCCGATACGGCTGCGGAAATTAATCACGGTTAACAGAATTAAAAAACCTCAGCGAATCAATCCTGCTGAGGTTTTTAATCGTTTCGTTTAAGTTTACTTCAATATCTCCAACGGCGCATTCCCCAGATTCAGACGGAGCGCGCGGCGCTCCATCGCCAGGAGCGAAATTTAGGACTCTTCATGCCTAAATTCAGGATGGTTAATACGATATTTTTCCCCGAGCGAGATTGCGATAAATCCAATTATGCAAGCGCCTATGTAAAGACAGATTGCCATCGTAAACGCGCCGCTATAAGAACCAAGTCTGTCGTAGAATAATCCGATTGACGAGTAAAGTCCTCCGCCGATCAGACTGTTCGCTACCATTAAAATAGACCAGATATCTGAATAATGCCTGCTTCCTACAATACTGCGCGTCATAAGCGGACATTGTACGGTATACATGCTCATCCCCAAGCCGACGACAAACGAAGCGATATAAGCAATATTGGGGGTTTTGTAGCTGGTAAACATCAGCAAGTACCCGATCGTTGTCGTTATCGCCCCCCACAATAAACCTGCTTTTACGCCGAATTTATCATTGATCCATCCGAGAATCAGGCTGCAAAGGATTCCTCCAAGCCCTAAACACATGCCTAATTGCGCCCCGAAGTTAATACTTTGACCGAGTTCCATGGTTGCAAACGGGGTTATATACCCTGAAACCCCGCTTCCATAACTATACATCAGACAAGCAATCCAAGAAATGTAAAGCAGCGGAAGCATGAAAGCTTGTTTTTTATTTAAACTCCAGTCGCCGGCGTTTTCTTTGGCCGCTGCGTCTTGCTGCGAGTCTTCTTCCGTTCCATAAGGTTTGCATCTTGCTTCTTCCGGGCTTTTGAGTAATGCGAATGCCGCGGGTACCGTGATGACAAACCCCATCGCAGCCAAAAGAAAATAAGCAGTCCGCCAGCCAAAGGCAGTAATTAATTGTGCTGCCAAGAGACCATAGCCGATTGTTGCGGCGCTGCCTACCGCGATAATAATACCCAAAACAGTGCCGGTCTTTTTCTTAAACCACATATTGACTACGATCGGAATTGCGACAAAACCGGTAAAAGCTTGAGATGCGCCGATTAATCCGCCTGAAAAATAGAACATAGGCACGGAATGATAAGTCCCCATTAACGCTAATCCAATCACATCGATTAGGGATGCGATACCGAAAATAAGCCCAAGCCGTTTCGTTATCAATATTTTTGCGGACGTCGTATACAATAGAGCCATAGCGATAGCGTTAATGCTGATCGTCATTGTAAACTCGCTGACATCGCAGCCCAACTCTTCAACGATAGGTTCGACGAAGTTTGCTGTCATAGCTGACACGGCTCCCGCCGTTCCTAACTTGACGAGAATCAGCGCGATTAAGATCTTAATCGAATAATGTGATTTCAAATCGTTTTCTTTTGTCATTTAGCCGGCTTTCTTTTTTTATAGGATCAATTTGAATAAAATTATTTGTCTCCCGCTTCAACGAAACTGTTGTAAGATGCGGTGATATAGGCGTTGAACCGTGTCTTATATTCCGGAGAGTGAAGCGATTCGGCGCAAAGGAAAAAATACATTAAAAGAGTCCACACAATCAATAGCCCCGTAAAGGAGCTTAAAAAACTTTTAACCTTGAAAAACGGTAAAGTATTGCGTAAAAAAGTATCCGAAAGGAAGATGGCGGGACTGAGAAGTATCAGGACCAAAATAAACGACGAAACCTTTGTGATAACGGTATCGGCGGACGATGCGGGGATCAATGGCGGCGTAATCATTGCGATGAGAAAAAAAAC
>JASBYO010000061.1 GCA_029983925.1 Flexilinea sp. | reverse complement strand
AGGAACGCTTCGATCATGCGCCGGTCGAGCAGCCGGTACCCGCACTGGTTATCCGCCAAATCTTCTCCCGCAATTGCCGACAGCACGGCGCGACTGAACATATTCGGCAGGCGGCGGCGCAGCGGAATTTCACGATAGTTGCGCGCGCCGATGATGAGCGGTTCGCGCGTTTTTTCGTAGCGTTCGGCGAAGCGGACGGCCTCCTTCGGGTCGTGCTGCCCGTCGGCGTCGATCATCAGCGCGGCGTCGAATCCGTTTTCCAACGCCCACCGCAGACCCTCGCGTGTCGATTCGCCGACGCCGCGGTTATACCCGCGCGAGAGGACGATAACGCCTTCGTTTTCGGCGGCGGCTTTCGTCCCGTCCGTCGATCCGTCGTCAACGACGACGATCGTTTGAAAATCGCTCTTTAATGCCCTGAGTACGGCGGGCAGTTTTTTTTCTTCGTTGTAGGCCGGAAGAATTGCGGCGGTTTTGATCATTGCGGTTTGTCCTTTTTCTGGTTTGGATTTTTTCCGGCCGATTCTAAAACTCGTCGATCCAGCCGAACGAACGCGCGACCGCTTTTCGCCACTTTGCGCACAGGTCGACGCGGCGGGCGGTTGGAAGTCCCGGCTTCCAGCTGCGTTCGATTTCATGATATTGCGTTAGTTCCCGCTCGGATTTCCAGACGCCCGCGCTCAGTCCCGCGCCGAACGCCGCTCCTAACGCGGTCGTTTCGCGGATTTTCGGGCGGACGACCGGGACGTCCAGGATATCCGCCTGAAATTGCATCAGGAGTTCGTTTACCGTCATTCCGCCGTCCACTTTCAACGCTTTCAGCGGGACGCCGGAGTCCTTTGTCATAGCGTCGGCGACTTCCATCGTCTGGAACGCGGTCGCTTCCAATACGGCTCGGGCAATATGACCGCGGTTCGTAAAGCGCGTCAAGCCGGCGAAAATTCCGCGCGCGTCCGATCGCCAATAAGGCGCGAAAAGTCCGGAAAACGCCGGTACGATATAGACGTCGCCGTTATCCGCGACGGAGCGGGCCAACGCTTCGATTTCGTCCGACTCGCGGATCATTCCCAAATTATCGCGCAGCCATTGGACCAGCGCGCCGGCGATCGCGATCGAGCCTTCGAGCGCGTAGGTCGGCGCCTGATTTTCGAGCTGGTAGCCTACGGTCGTGAGGAGGCCGTGCGTCGAGGGCTTTATCGCCGTTCCGGTATTCATGAGCATAAAACAGCCGGTTCCGTAGGTATTTTTCCCTTCGCCGGGCTGAAAGCAGGTCTGCCCGAACAGCGCCGCATGCTGGTCGCCGAAAACGGCGCCGATCGGGATTTCGCTCCCGTTCAGCCGAGCCGTACCGAACGAACCTACGGATGGGCGTATTTCCGGGAGGATCGAGCGCGGAATATCGAGTTCGGCGAGAATTTCGCCGTCCCAGTCGAGCGTTTCCAAATTCATCAGCATCGTTCTCGAGGCGTTGGTTACGTCGGTCAGGTGCCGCCCGCCGTTGACGCCGCCGGTCAGGTTCCAGACTAACCAGGTATCGATCGTCCCGAACAGGAGCCGTCCGGCGCGCGCTTCATCGATTAACCCTTCCGTCTCGTCGAAAAGCCAGCGCAGTTTGATCCCTGAAAAATAGATCGAAATGGGCAGCCCGGTTTTACGGCGGAAGCGATCCTGGCCGCCGATGCGCCGCGACAGCGTATCGCAGAGCTTATCCGTCCGTGTGTCCTGCCAGACGATCGCGTTCAGGTACGGTTTCCCGGTTTCGCGGTTCCAGACGACGGTCGTTTCGCGCTGGTTCGTGATTCCGATCGCTGCCAGGGCGGCGGCGCCGAGTCCGCTTTCGGCGAGCGCGCTTTCGAGCGTTTTGCGCGTGTTGGCCAATATTTCGATCGGGTCATGTTCGACCCAGCCGGGGCGGGGAAAGATTTGTTCATGCGGAAGCTGAACGTTCGCGAGGATTTCGGCGTCGCGGTTGAAGATGATACAGCGGGTGCTGGTTGTTCCCTGGTCGATTGCGGCGATCGCTTGATTCATGATTTCCCTTCCTTCCAAGTGCCCCGTATGCCGGGTTTTCCGTTTCGGCTGTTTGGTCTAATTATAGGGCCGAATGGCGCGGAACCTGAAATAAATCCTGTATAATTTCGAAAACGAAAGATTGACCCGACGAAGAGGCGGAAGAAGGGATGCTGCCATTTTTTAAAATTGCCGTCGGAACCTGGGCATGGGGGAACCGGCTGATTTGGGATTATGGAATTGACTTTGACGAGAAGGACTTGGCGGAGCTGGTTCGAAACGCGATTTCCAAGGGGAGCCGCTATTTTTTTACCAGCGAGAGTTTTTCCGACGGCTTCGGCGAAGCGCTCCTCGGCAAATTGGCGGAACCGTACCCGAACGCTTTTTTGGCGACGAAATATGTCCCGCGTATTTGGCGGCCGGGAAGGAAGGATTTTTCCGCCGCGCTGCGCCGTTCGCTGCGCCGGCTGCGCCGGGATACGATCGACTTGTACTTATTGGAAGCGCCGGCCGGTCTGATGCGGCTCCAGCTGTTGGCGGAATGCGCCGTGGAGGGCGTCGAAGCCGGAAAAATTCGGAACGTCGGCGTCGCGAGTTTCCCGGCGCGCGAGATCGAACCGTTTTATGAGACGTTGGCGCGGTACGGCGTCCCGTTAACCGCGGTCAGCGGGGAGTTCAACCTGCTTAACCGTCAGGCGGAGCGGGACGGGACGATCGATTTCTGCAAGGCGCGCAATATTCCTTTTTTAGCGGAAAGCCCGCTGGCGATGGGGCTGCTGACGGGGAAGTATATCTATGACGCGCCGGAGAACGGCGTAAGGCGCAACTTGACCGAACGGTATCGTCAGGAACGGTTGAGCCTGCTGATCCACCTGATGAATTCGATCGGTTCGGAATATCAGGGAATGGACTGTACTCAGGTCGCGCTGAATTGGGTCAGCTCGAAAGGGGCGATTCCGATCGCCGGGGCGAAAACCCTGGCGCAGGAGGACCATAACCGCCTTTTCTCCAGTTTCGCGCTCAGCGCGGATCAGGTCAGCCGCATCGAGGAATTTACGCCGGGGTGACCGGAATCCCGTCTGCGGCGGTCGGCAGGTACGGCATTTCAGGCCCCGGCACATTCAGCAGCTCCGCCAAAGCCGAACGCATCGCGACGCGGTCGTCCCACGGGTATTCGGTTTGATCGAAGCACATGGACTGCTCGTGGCCTTTTCCGAGAGCGAAAACGAGATCGCCGGGACGCGCCAACCGGACGGCGCAGCGGATCGCCGAGCCGCGATCCGGCTCGATAAAAAAGGTTTCGTTGCGGATACCGCCGTTGGCGATCGCTTCCTCCGCCATCTGGTTCAGGATTTCGTCGAGGGATTCGGTCCGCGGATCTTCGGCGGTCAGGATCGTAATATCGGCTTTTCGGATTGACACGGCCGGCATCATGCGCCGTTTTTCGCGGTCGCGCAGCCCGGCCGATCCGAAGACGGCGATGACGCGCGCGCCGGGGTTATCCGGATCGTGCTCCGTGAGCAGCGCGCGCGCGGAATCGAGCGCCTTGGCTAACGCGTTCGGCGTATGCGCGAAATCGACCATGGCGAAGAATGGCTGGCCCAGCGAAATCAGTTCCATCCGTCCGGAAATATAGCCGCATTTCGCAACGCCGGCGGCGGCGGTTTCGGGAAGAATTTCGAGCCCGTAAATCGCGGCGGACATGGCGGCGAGGATGTTGGCGGCGTTATATTTCCCGATCAGCGGAGAACGGACCGAGATCGACTGGTTATCGCGCGGATTCGGCATTTCGCGAAAGCGCATTTCAAGTTCCAGCCCGCTCGGCGAGGACTTGATCGCGCTGATCGTCGCGAAAGCGGCGTAATCGGGATTCTCGGGCGCATAGGCGACTTTTTTGACTTTAATTCGCGGTTCGAGGAATTGATACGAATCGGGATCGTCAAAATTGAGGATCGCCAGCGGCTCGGTTTTCCGTTCGTTCTTTCCTAAATTTTCGAAGAGACGCGCTTTGGCGGCGAAATAATCCTCGCGCGTTTTGTGATAGTCTAAATGTTCATGTGTGATATTGGTGACGACGGCGATATCAAAGTCGACGGCGGAAACGCGTTTCTGCGCGAGGCCGTGGGACGTGACTTCGAGGATGGCGTGGGTGACGCCGCTGTCGCGCATCTGCGCCAGAAATCGCTGAACGTCGGGGCTTTCGGGCGTCGTTACATGGAAGCCGGTATCGATTTCCTGACCGTTGATAAGCGCGGAGACCGTCGTGATCATGCCGGCGGTCAGTCCGGCTTCTTTCAGAATATGGTAGAGAATGGTTGCGGTCGTCGTTTTTCCGTCGGTTCCGGTTACGCCGATCGTAACGAGGTCGCGGGCGGGAAAATCGTAAAGCGCCGCTGCCGCCCAGGCCATCGCTTCGCGCGCGTCGCTGACGCGGATATAAGGGATCGGAAGCTCGGGAAGATTTTCGGCGCTGCCGATGACGGCGACGGCGCCGTTCTCGATCGCGTTGGCGATATATGCGTGACCGTCGCTGCTGAGTCCTTTCAGCGCGACATAGATCGCGCCGGGTTTAACTTCGCGGGAGTCGAGAGCCACTGCGTTATAGATGATATTCGGTTTGTTTCCGGAAATACTGCGGACGTCCGGGAGGTTGGGAATAAGCTGATTCAGTTTTAATTGATATTCTTTCACGGCGTTGGGGAAGCCTCTTTTCGGATGTAGTAGAACGGAAATTTCCGTTCGGATTGTTATGCCTTATTCAAATTTTACCAAAAAGAACGATGAAAGGGAATCGGGAAAAATAGGCGCGGACAGAACGCTTTCAACTATAATTTAAGCGAATAGGTTCCGGAAGGACGGTTGTTTGATAATATGGAAACGGTACTGTATCGATATCAAATCAGCGAGAAATACGCCGCGGCGGGGAATTCGTCGTATTATCGGGCGACGCGCGTAGATACCGGCGCGGATTGTTATTTGCGCGTTATGCCGATACAAGCGTTTGCGCAGGCGAACGAATTGCTCTCCCTCCAGCTCGCGGTTCAGAAATTAGCGGCCTTTCGCCACGCGTCGATTATTCCGATCGGATTGCCCGACGTTTTTCCGGACGGGCTGATCCTGAGCCAGTCTTATCAGTCGGGAAAATCGTTGAACGAGATTCTGAAGGAGCGCGGGCGCCCGCTGGAATTGAATTTGGCGATGAGCTGCGCGTATTCGATTATCGCGGCGTTAGCGGCGCTGCATGGACAATCGTTGGCGCATGGCGCGCTGACCTCGAATCACGTTCTGATCAACGATGCCGGGGAGGCGCTGCTTTCTTACCTGCCGCTGCCGAACGATTATGATACAAAATTGAACCGCTACCGCCATGCCGGGACCGCGGTCGAAACGCCGAACGCGCGCGACGACGTTTTCGCGTTGGGCGTCGTATTGGCGGAAATTTTTACCGGATTGATCCCGTACGGCGCGTCGGTCGCCGATTCGCGCCGGAACGCGAATCATTATTACGAGTATTACGAATCGGGACTGGCGAGCGTCCGGGGTTTTCCGGAGCGCGACTTGTCGGATTTGATCCTGCGCTGTTTGACGCCGAGCAAGTCGGACGGTTTCCCTTCCGCGGTCGAAACGTTCGGCGAATTCCGTTCGATTTTGGAAGCCTGGGCGAACGGCGCGGAACGCGTTCCCCCGCCGGCGTCGGCCCGCAAGCCTAAAACGAACGAGGCGCCGACGACGGCCAAGCCGGCCGCGGCGATAACCGCGGCGGAAAAAGGCGACGCTTCAACTCCCGCGCCGGCGTATACGATTAAAGATTACGATCAATCGAATCGCCGCCGCCGTTCGGCGCTGACGGCGCTGACGGTATTTTTAACGTTGGGCGTTATTATCGGCGGGCTTTTTCTCTACCAGTACCTGATTACGATTCCGTTAGGCGGCCGTCCCGATTATCGCGGGACGTTAAGTTTCCTCAATTCGACGCAAACCGCGCTGGCGGGGAAGATGGCGCTTCCGGTTCTTGTACGTTCGGCTACGGAAACGGCGCCTGAACCCGGGACGGACGCCGCGGCTCAGGCCGAACCGGCTCAGGAAGCGATTTTAGTTCCGGAATCGGAAACGGACGTTGCGGTTCCGATTCGAAACGAAATCGGCGGCGCGCTGCGCTGGAAGAAAGACGATCAGGAGATGGTATACGTTCCGGGCGGCCTTTTCCGGATGGGGCTTGACGACGGATTCGGATTCCCGATTGCGGTTTTGAAACCGATGACGCAAGTTCAGCTCGATTCTTTCTGGATCGATCGGACCGAAGTCAGCGCCGGGCAATACCGCCGCTGCGTCGACGCGACGATTTGCGCGGCGTCGGACGACGCGCGTTTCCCGCAGGATGAAGATCTTCCCGCGGCCGGAATCTCATGGGCGGATGCGGAAGCGTATTGCCGCTGGGCGGGAAAACGGCTGCCGACGGAAGCCGAATGGGAAAAGGCGGCGCGGGGAACGAACGGCGCGATATTTCCTTGGGGAAACGACAGTCCGTATTCGAAAGCGCCGCCGTCCGTCTTAGCCGCGCCGCGCCCGGCGAAAGATACGGATACGTTTGACCTTAGCCCGTATGGGGCGGTTTCGATGGGCGGGAACGTTGCTGAATGGACGAACGATTTCTTTACGGCGAACCGCGTTATGTCGGACGGAATGGAAAATCCTCAAGGTCCGGTCAGCGGAACGACGCGGACGGTCAAAGGCGGTTCGGCAGCCGATCCGCAGTTTGAATCCGGCTGGATCGCGGCGAACCGCTTCGGCGTCGAAGGCTCCAGCCCGCAGGCGTACGGATTCCGCTGCGTCGCGAAAACGGCGGACGTCGACGAATCGACGGCGGTCGGTTTAACGGAAGCGGTTCCGGTCTCGGAGATGACGGCCGCAAAGGAGCCGACGGCTGACTGCGCGGAGCGGATCGGGTTCGTTTCCGACGTTACGGCGGACGGCCAGACAGTCAAAGTCGGCGAGACGATGACGAAGACCTGGCGCTTTCGGAATATCGGGACCTGCCCGCTTACGCCGGCTCATTACCTGGTCGCGGTCAGCGGACTTCCGGCCGGAGTTCAGCGTCTTTTCCCGTTTGGCGCGTCGATAGCGCCGGGGCAGGAAGGCGACGTTACGATTTCATTTCCGGCAGCGGGGAACGGGCAGCAGCGCGTCGATTTTAAAATCGCGAATCCGGCGGGAACGACGTTCGGATTGGGACCGCAGCAGCGCGGCGCGCTCTGGACGGAATATCTCGTCCAATAGAAAAATAATGAACGATATTTCGTATTTCTACTTAGAATGGAGATTTGACGATTCATGGCAGACGATCGATCCAAAAAAGAACGGGTGTTGATTATCGGGGCCGGGCCGGCGGGTCTTACGGCGGGATTTGAGACGCTTAAGGCGGCGTCCGAGCGCTATGATGTTATTGTTTTGGAAGAATCGCAGGCGATCGGCGGTATTTCCCGAACAGCCGTCTATAACGGTAATCGGATGGATATCGGCGGCCATCGATTTTTCTCGAAAGATCCGTCCGTGATGCGCTGGTGGCGGGAACGTTTGCCGATCCAGGGCGCTCCGGCGAAAGACGACTTGATTCTCGGCGCGGAAAAACCGTTCGTTCCCGGGGGCCCGGATCCGGAGAAAACGGATTTGGTGATGCTCCTTCGGTCGCGGGTATCCCGGATTTATTCGTTCCGGAAATTTTTTGATTATCCGATTTCGTTAAAACTTCAGACGTTTCGAAATTTGGGTTTGGTTCGGACGCTTGAAGCCGGGTTCAGTTATCTGAAAACGTATCTGGTTAAGCTTCCGGAATCGTCTTTGGAAAATTTCTACTGCAATCGCTTCGGGCGGAAGCTGTACTCGCTCTTTTTCGAATCTTATACGGAGAAACTTTGGGGGCGTCATCCGCGTGAAATCTCGGCGGATTGGGGCGCGCAGCGGGTAAAAGGATTGTCGATTCGTAAGATTTTAGCCGATATGTTCTCGAAACTGCTGCCGGCTTCATGGCGGGCGAACGCGCCGGTCGAGACGTCGCTGATCGAGAGTTTCTGGTATCCGAAATTAGGTCCCGGGCAGCTTTGGGAGAAGGTCGCGGACGATATCGTCTCGATGGGCGGTGAAATCCGCAAGGGCTGCAAAGTTGTCGGCGTAAATTTTTCCGACGGAAGAATCGTCTCGCTGACGGTTGAAGAAAGCGGCGGATCGGGATCTGTCCGGCGCGAACTCGCCTGCGACGCGGTTTTTTCATCGATGCCGTTGAAAGACCTGATCGAATGTATGGGCGGAAGCGTTCCCGCCCGGGTGCGGGATATTGCGCTCGGGCTCCCGTACCGCGACTTTATTACGGTCGGTTTGCAGCTGAAAAAGATTCAGCTGCGAAATCAGACGAAAATCCGAACCGTTCAGAACCGGATTCCGGATTGTTGGATTTACGTTCAGGAACCGAACGTCCGTTTGGGCCGGATCCAGGTGTTTAATAATTGGTCTCCTTACCTGCTCAGCGATTTTGAAGGGCGGATGAGCCTCGGGTTGGAATATTTTTGCGCGGAAGGCGACGATTTATGGGAGAAGTCCGCGGCCGAGATGACGGAGTTCGCGATCGCTGAGTTGGAAAAAATCGGGATCGCCGATGCGGCGGACGTCCTGGATTCCCATGTCGAATATGTTAAGAAAGCCTATCCGGCGTATTTTGACACCTACGCGCGGATCGGCGAACTGGTCGAATGGTTGAATTCGATTCCGAATCTATATTGCATCGGGCGCAACGGTCAGCATCGGTACAACAACGCGGATCATTCGATGGTCACCGCTTTCGAAGCGGTCAAAAACCTGATCGCCGGCGTGGAAACGAAGGCGAATATTTGGGATGTGAATACCGAAAAAACGTATCATGAATCAATTTCGCCGGACGAATCGGCGCAGCAGCGCTAATTCTTCGACCTTAAGCATGAAACAGGCGGTTCCGTAAACGAGGACCGCGCCCCCCATCCCGCCGATCAGGAAAATGATCGGCGCGGTATTTTTAATAAAATGGCGCCAGAGGAGGATATAGGCGATCATGGCCAGCGTCGCGCTTCCGCTTTTTATCAGCGCTTTTTTCAGGCGCGCGCCGTCGAGCCCGTCCAATCGCCGGCGCATCAAAATCAGCAGCGCGGCCATTTCCAACCCGGTCGCGATCGAATTGGCGAGGGCGACGCCGCCGTGCGGAAACGCGTTGAAAAACGAAAACAGGCGGGTCAGCGCGATGCTCAGGATCATGTTCAGCGTCATCGCGCAAAACAGGACGATGACGGGCGTTTTCGTGTCGTGAACGGCGTAAAAGGCGCGCGAAACGACCTCGACGACGCAATGGAAAACCAGCCCGGCGCAGTACCAGACCAGCGCCCATTGGACCATTTGCGTCATGTGGGCGCTGAAAACGCGCCGTTCGAAGATCAGGCGGACGATATCCCGTGAAAAAAGGATTAGTCCGGTCGCGGCGGGAAGCGACAACAGAAGCACCAGCCTTAACGTCGCCGCCAACGCTTCGCGCATTTTATCGAGCGCGCCCCGTCCGGCTAGGACGGAAAAGCGCGGCAGCGAGACGGTCGCGACCGATTGCGCGATGACGGCCTGAGGCATCAGCATCAGCGACAGCCCCAGCGAAATCGCCGTGATCGATCCGGGTGGGAGAAAGGAAGCGATAAAGTTATTGACGAGGAAGTTCAGCTGAACGGCCGACGCGCCGATCTGACGCGGGACCATCAGGCGGACGACTTCGCGGACGCGCTCGTTCCGCAGTCCCAGCTCGGGAAAATATTTCTTATCTCGGATCCGAATCAATCCGGGCAGCTGCGCTAAAAAGTGGAGCGAAGAGCCGAGAAGCGCGCCGTATGCTAACCCGCGGATCCCGAACGGTTTTGAAAGCCAGACGATGCCGATCAGGATTCCGATCTGGTACATCGCCGGGGCGATTCCCGGCAGCAGGAAGTTCCCGTTTGAATTCAGGATTCCCATCAGCAGACCGCTGACGCCGAAAATCATGACGGACGGCAGCTGGATCCGCAGCAGCTGCGCGGTGAGCTGCTGGACGCTCGGGTCGTGAAGCGCAAAACCGGGAACCAGAAAATTTTTCGCGATCGAATCGGCGAAAATAAAGAGGATTCCCGTGATGACGGTCAGCGCGGCGATCAGGGTATTGGCGACGTTCGACGCCAATTTCCAGGCTCCTTCGCGGTCGCGTTGATCGAGCAGCGTGCTGAACAACGGAACAAAGGCGCTGGCGAGCGCGCCGCCGGCGACGAGGTTGAAAATCGTTTCGGTGAGCCGGTTCGACGCCAGGTAGGCGTCGACTTGCGCTGAAGTCCCGAAGGTCGAGCCGAGGAGGCTTTTGCTGAGAAGGCCGCAGAGCTGCGAGAAAACCATCGCGGCGGCAAGGATCGCGGTTGATTTTAAAAACGCGGTCGACGCGTTGTTGGGTTCGGTTTTTGCCCCGGTCATTCGTTGATTTTATCATGAATGCCGGCGGGTACGCGAATGCAGGCCGGGAAACGCGAGGCGGAACCTTAACTGAGAAAGGCTCTCGGCTTTCGGCTGATGTATAATGATTTTATGGGTTCGTCGGATTTTATCCGGGCGGGCGTAAAGATAAACGGAGGATTTTTATGGCTACGAATCGGATTTTGATTATTTGCTGTATCGTCGGGATTCTTCTCGGGTACGCGGTCGGTTATCTCGTTGATTCGATCAATCTGAATACGGCGCTGACGGTCGGCTTGATCGGCGGTTTGGCGGTCGGCTACCTGTTAGATAAACGCGCGGAGGGTACGGCTTCGACGCCGGCGCGTCCGTCCGTCGGGAATCCTTCGGCGGTCGACCGAGCCAAAGCCGCGGTTGAAGCGGCGCGCGGCGACGCAAGGCAGGAGATATCGTCGGCGGTTGAATCGGCCGAGGAAGCGGTTAACGAAACGGCGAGCTCGCTCGGCTCGAACATTGAGGATATTTTAGCGAAAGCGCGCGGCGCGGTCGGCGACGGCGCGGAAGCCGCGGCGGAGACGGTCGAGGATGCCGTCGAGTCGACTTCGTCGCAGGTTGACGATATTTTAGCGAAGGCGCGCGAAGCGATTAAGAAGGATTAGCGATTCAACTGCTTTTTCTCAAGATGAATTAAAAATAGAAAGCGTCGGCGCGGGATTGACGGGTCCCGGTTCCGACGCTTTTCGGTTTATGTTTCCGGCGAAGACGGAATTTTTGCGCTTCCCTATTCCGCTTCCAGGTAAATTTTTTCGAATTCGTCCAGGAAGATTCCGGCGATTTCGGCGGAGCTGATAAATAAAATTTGTTCGTCGTTCGAGCGGTCGGCGGAACGCGTAAAATTATACGACCCGGCGGCGACGAACGCCCCGTCGATAATCAGTACTTTTTCATGCATCAGCGCGTCGTCCGATCCGTCGAGCCGGATCGGGACGCCGTTCTTTTCAAGAAATTCGGCTTCGCCGCCTTTGTCCTGGTACGCTTTCTTCCCTTCGAAAATGACGAGGACGTCGATCCCGGCTTTGAATCGTTCAATCAGCGCTTTCCCGATCGCGTCTTCGGTAAACGAATATGCGAGCATGCGGATTTCTTTTCGCGCGGCGCCGATAACTTTAACGAGCGTTTCGTTAACCGAATCTTCCGGCGAGAATCGAATCAGGAATTTCGTCCCATCCGCCAGCTCGATCATTTCGGATGGGCCGCTTTGCGGGCTGTCGGCGCCGAAGAGGCGATCGAAGTACATTTCTTCAAATTCTGCGGCGAAGACGGCGTTCGCTTCTTTTGAGCGGATGAAGATCATGAAATTATTATCGTAGAAGAAAGAACCTGTCGTCATGTTCGCCGATCCGCTGATCGTTCGGTCGTCGTCGAGAACTATGAATTTAGCGTGCATCAAACCGAGCGGTTCGGCTTCGAAAACCTCGACGCCGGCGGATTTCATTTCCCTGACGACATCTTTGCGCGCGTTTTCGCCATGAATGACGACGCGGACGTCAAGCCCGCGTTCAACGGCGTTCATCAGCGCTTCTGCGACTTTCTTATCTGTGAAATTATAGGTCGTCAAATAGATCCGTTCATTTGAGGCGTCAATTTCTTCAATAATCAAATTTTGGAGCGTCGCGTCGCGTTTTTCGGCGTACGGATTATTGAAATAAACGTCCATGAAGCTTCCGGGTTCAACGGCGGCGATCGTTCCGGACGGGAAGGATAAAACGATCGCCAATAAGAAGAACAGGCTAAAGACGAGCGGTCTAAGATTACGGGTCATTTCTTTCAATTCTCCAAACTCCGGTTTCATAAGTTCTAACGGCAAATATGCAGCGAATATAAGGTCGCGTCGTTGAAGCGGCGGGAAAAATCGCCGTCGGGAATACAGTTGCCAGCGTACGGCGGGCGCGCGGCCGGGGGATCGGCTGCCGCCGCCCAGTCCGTTTGCAGCAGCCAATAACGATCCGTTCCGGAAAGGACGCGTTCGGCGTCCGGTCCGACGTAATCGGGATAGCAGTTCAACCCGAACGATTCGCACATTTCGTAATCGTAAAAATCCGCCGGCAGGGGGATCAGGATCGCGGCGTCCGCCGGCAGCGTTTCTTTCAAGTAGGATAGAACCTGATTCGGGTTGCGCCGTTCCGATAGAAAATACGGTTTTGCCAGCTGATCGAGCGAATTAGCGCTGTACGCCGGGCGGATTCGATTTAATTGAAGCGCGTGAACTGAAAATGAGACGATTAAGATAACGGCGGTTCCTGCCAGCGCGATCCAACGTACGCTTTGCCGCGGAATGACCTCGATCGCCGCGGCGAGCGCTCCGGCGAACAGTACGGTTAACAGCGGAACCAGCGGGAGCAGGTTGCGGTTGAACGGAAAATAACCGCTGACCGCGCAGAAAGCGATTAATAAAACGAGGGTTACGAAGAAATACCGGGCCGTTTCACGGAATCCCGCGGCAAGGTTGCGCCGGCTGATCAGGACCCCGGTCAGACTCAATCCGAACAGAACGACCATTTCGCGCCGGGAACCGATTGTCGATTGAAACAGCTGTCCGACGACGATCGCGATCAACCGGTTCGCCAGCCGGATCGCGGAAACATCAGCGTTCGGTTCATGGTAACCGCCGGGGGCGTAAACCGCGATGACCTGATCGAGAATTGGAAGATACCAACTCAGCGCCAACAGGATCCCGGCGAGGAACGCGAGGATCAGGCGAAATCGGTCGGTCAGATAGCGTTTCTCTTTTTTCGGATCGGCGCGGATTTCGAGAATTTCCAAAATCCAATCCCAGCCGATGACGATCATGATCCCGCCGACGAAAACCGCATTAAACGGCATCGTATACAGCAGCGCCGCTGTAACGGCGGCGATAAAGCATTGCTTTCCAACGGTTAGATTGAATTTCGCGGAGAGGACGCCGTAGATCAGCGCGCTCGTCAGCGTCATGGAAAGTCCGTAGCCGCGCAGCTGCGCGCTCCAGGCGTAAAACGGCAGGCAGGTCGCGAGCAATAATGGCGCTAGGATCGCCGCGGATTTTCCGAAACGGCGCGCGCTCATCGCGGTAAACAGCAGCGTCAGCGCCGGAAATATCAGCGTCGCAGCTCGGACGGGCGCGATGTTCAGCGATACCGACGCGAAATCTTTCATGTTGAAAACGCGTAAAATCTGCGCCAGGATCAGGTTGAACAAGACATGATTATTCGGATAATCGTAAAAAACGGCGGGATTGAGCGGATCGTCATGGATGACGTAGTTTTTTAGGGTATAGATTTCGTCGCACCAAAGCGCGCGCGGCAGGATCAGCCGGACCGTCAAAATGAAGAAGGGTATACAGACAAGAACCGCAGCCAGCGCGACAGGCCAATCGGCGCGCAAATATTTCAGCCGTTTTTTCACGCTCTCATATATCGCTTTCGCTTTCGTCAGGCACCACAGGACGAGGGAAAACGCCGTCGTCAGGTAGACGATCCGGGCAAATTTATTATTTAAAACGATCGGCATCGTGATCGCGTAACGCTTGCCGTTGGTTATCGGGTCGCTTTGATCGGTCGCGGAGAAAAGGATCGTCCCGTCGTTCCAGATCATGAACCGGCCGCCGCCGCTTTCGCGGACGGATTCGGTCGTCGTCAGCGGATCGCGGCGCAGCTCGGTATTCTCTTCAACCAGCCGGACGTCCAGCCCGCGGATCAGGATTTCGCGCGGGAACGATTGGCTGCGGACGGCGTAACCGCTGTCGGCTTGGCGGATCTCGATCGGGATTTCGGTCCTCCCGAGCGGGAATTTCCCCATGCGGTTGAGCGTGACCAGCCAGGATATGAGAATCAGCAGAGTTGCGCTGATGTTGATCAGGCGGCGGAACCGAGCGATTTGCCATGGGCGTTTGATGGTGATCATGGCTCAAATTATATCAGCGGAAGTTTCCGGATTCGGGGAAATATCCGGAACTGCCGTCTTCCGTAAATTCATGTTGAATTAACATAAAATTGCCATTTTTTCTTCATCGAACCGATTGATAATATTAATTTGACCGAAAATGGCTGCGATTCATGCCGCAGCCAGCGCCGGAAACGGCGGCTTTCTTAGCGGGTCGCTTACTTTATCGAAATGCGTATTTTATAAGGATATAGAAGTGCGGCGCGGACGGTCGCTTGAGTATCGGGTAGGACTGTCGCTCGAAAAGCGGAAAGGGGCGGCGGACACGAACGGGGCACATTATTTACATTATGTTACATTCTGTGTCGGCG
>JASBYO010000060.1 GCA_029983925.1 Flexilinea sp. | reverse complement strand
CGCGAACCACTCGCGCAGCGTCCGCGTCACCTGACCCCAGACGATTTTCCCGGTCGGCGTAGACAAAAAAATCAGGAAAACGACGCAGACCGCCGCGATCGCGCCGAAGACGGGACGGCGTCCGCGCGTAAAAGACCGTAAAAATCGGAACCGCGCCGGTTTTTCCGCCGGATCGGGCGTTCTCTCCCCCGCGGCCAACGCGGCGTACGTTTCAAGGCATACGTCGCATTCTTTCAGATGGGCTTCCATCTCGGACATCCGCCGTTCCGACAGCCGCCCGCTCAGGTAAAGCGCCCATTCGTACGCTTCAATGTGCATTATGATTCCTCCATTTCTCGCGAATCATCTGACGCGCGCGGTAGATTCGCGTCTCAACCGTGCGCGGGCTCAGTTCCAACGCCGCGGCGATTTCCTTCACCGAGCGGTTGGTTCGGTAATACATCTCCAAAGGGACGCGGTAAAGTTCATCCAGTTCGCCGATCAGCCGGCGCACCTCTGAAAGCGTCTCATCGGCGATAATTTCCGCTTCAGGAAGGCGCGAATTCGGCGACGGGACCCGGTCTTCGTCAAGCTCGTCCAAGCTGAGCCAATCTTGTTCTCCGCGCCACTTTTTCTTCGTGTCGATCGCGTGATTCACGGCGATCCGCGCGATCCAGCTCTTGAAATTCAGTCCGGACCAACTTTCCGTCGCGAAATAAATTTTCTGAACGGTTTCAGAATAGATTTCTTCCGTCCGATCAGGGGACCTGATAATTCCATGAATAATTTTTTTAAGATAAGTTTCATACGGACCTATTTTCAGCTCGAATAGTCCGTACGGCATGCGCCGCGAAACCGTTCCCGAATCTTGTTTCAAATTGGCCCTCCTTTCCGCCTTAATTTAAAAGACGAAAAAAACGGATGAAATACGTCAAACTTACACGAGTTATTTCATCCGACGGACAATGTCTGTTCAGGACGGACGCGGAATATCCACCCGATTGATCGATGATTTTATATGAAAAACGGTTTTCGCCGCGGCTAATTTTCAATAACCGTAAAATCGCGCCATTCGGCGGCGTTGCGGTCGCGGACGCGTTCGTAATCGCGTCGGACTTCGTCCGGCAGCGCGCTGACCTGCCCATAGCTGACGTCAGCGACCGAACCGGAAAAACCTAACGATCCGTCTTCCGCAAGATCATACAGCTCCGAACGCAGCGCGAACCCCGTCGCCGGATCGAACCATACCCGCCGCAGCGAGCCGAAATCGTCAGCGAACCCCAACAGCTCGGCATGCGTCCGATCGGCAACAAATTTCGCTTCTGCCAGATACAGCGCCTGATCCTGAATCAGGTCGGCGCGGATGTCGATTTCCGTCTTACCGGACCCGGGCAGGATATTTCCGAGGAAAAATTCAAATCCGAGATCAAACCAGGGTTTATCCGGCGCGACGCCTTCGATCAGGATTTTTTCTTCGATCTGCAATGAAAAATTTCCCGGATTCGCCGATATGAGTTCCCGCTCGCCGCCCCGGCCGATCCGATAATCCAACCGGCGCTCCGCCGCGCCCGCGTCATTAAAGTAATACCAGGTTTCGGTCTCTGAATCCGGCGAGACGAATCCGTCATGACGTTCCGGCGCGCGAAAGACCGATCGATAGAAAAACCAGCCTTCTTCGGGAAGCTGCGCCGCGGATTTTTCGTTAAAATGCTGCGCCAGCCGATACGCTTCTTCGAACGCGATACTTTCCGCGCGCGCCGAACCCGCGCAAATCAGGATCGTTAAAAATAGAATCGCAAGCGGAATCCGCCGTTTCATCCGTTCCTCCTTCTCGAACCCGAAAGCAAATCCCCAAACAGCCGACTTAATTATATAACCGACGTTGATCGGGAAAAGCTGAGCGAACCGAAGGATTTTATCCCGGTAAGAACGTTAACTTACCGTCCGAAAAAGGCGGCGACGCGCTCCATCCGCGCCAAGACCGATTCGCGCCATTCTCCATCCGTCCAATCAAGGCCGGTCAGCCAATAGGCGTTTTTCCCGGCGCGGACGCCCGGACCGATATCCTCCAACCCGCGCGTTTCGACCCCGGCGGGAAGCGCCGGATATCGCAGCACAATCGAAGATCCTTCTTTCACGACCGCCGCCAATCCGATCCGTTCCGCCAGAATTTTGACCCGAATCTGGAAAAATAAGTTCTCCAGCGGATCGGGAACCGGACCGAAACGGTCGCCGAACTCGGCGTGCAGCGCTTCCAGCTTAATCGGATCATGAACCGAAGCGATTCGCCGGCACAGTTTAATCCGCGTCGAACGATCGCTTACGTAATCGTCGGGGATTCCGATATCGAGCGGAAGTTCGACCGTTATCGGATCGAAGAGCATCCCCATCTCCCGCGTAATCGCGATATCCTCGTCTGAAATTTCGATCCCTTTCAGATCGCGGACCGTCTTCACTGCCTGAGCCAGCATCCGCGTATACAGGCTGAACCCGATCGCGGCAATCGCGCCGCTTTGCTTATGCCCCAGGATTTCGCCCGCGCCGCGCATCTCCAAATCGCGCATCGCGATCGAATAGCCCGCGCCCAACTGCGTATTTTCGGCCAGAACTTCGAGCCGTTCCAAACCCTCCGCCGTCGCTTTTGTCGTACGGAAGAAATAAGCGTAAGCGCGCTGCGTGCTGCGTCCGACCCGGCCGCGAATCTGATACAGCTGCGCCAGTCCCAGCGCGTCGGCATGATCGGCGATCAGCGTATTCGCGTTCGGCACGTCTAAACCGGATTCGATGATCGAGGTGCTGAGAAGAACGTCGATTTCATGACGGTAAAAAGCGTCCATAACCGCCGCGAGTTCCTTCTCCGGCAGCTGACCGTGACCGATCCCGATCCGCGCTTCCGGAACAAGTTTTTTCAGCTGTTGATAGACGGCGCGGATCGAGTGAACGCGGTTATGAACGTAAAAAACCTGGCCTTCGCGCTCCAACTCCCGCAGAATTGCCTGACGAACGAGTTTTTCGGAATACGGTCCGACATGCGTAGTGACCGAGACGCGGTCGTCCGGCGGCGTCGTAATACTCGAAATATCGCGGACGCCGGTCAGCGCCATGTACAACGTGCGCGGAATCGGCGTCGCCGACATCGTCAACACGTCGACCTCGGTCCGCAGCTTTTTCAGAAATTCTTTTTGCGCGACGCCGAACCGCTGTTCCTCGTCGATAACGACCAGGCCCAGATTTTTGAATTTCACGTCGCGCGAGACGAGCCGATGCGTGCCGATAATGACGTCGATTTTTCCGTCCGCCAAGTCGGCGAGGATCTTCTTCTGCTGCTGCGCCGTGCGAAAACGGGAAATCATCTGGACCGTGACCGGGAACGGGGCGAAACGCTGCGAAAAAGTTTCGAAATGCTGCTGTGCCAAGACGGTCGTCGGAACTAAAATCGCGACCTGTTTCCCCGAGGTCGCCGCCTTAAACGCGGCGCGCAGCGCGACCTCCGTTTTTCCGAATCCGACATCCCCGCAAATCAGGCGGTCCATCGGCCGGTCGCGTTCCATGTCGGCTTTGACGGCCGCGATCGCCCGTTTCTGATCTTCCGTCTCAAAAAACGGGAACGATCCTTCAAGATCCTGCTGCCACGGGCTGTCGTCCGGGAAAGCGTATCCTTCAACGACCTGACGTTTCGCGTACAGCTCGATCAACTCTTCCGCGACCTCGACGCCCTTCTCTCTGACATGCTGCTTAACGCTTAGCCATTCGGACGTTCCGAGGCGCGTCGGCTCGGGATCGTTCCCGTCCGGCCCGATATAATTCGTAACGCGATCCGCTTGATGAACCGGGACATAGAGTTCGTCGCCCGCGGCATAAAGAATTTTTAAAAATTCTTTCGTCACGCCGTCGATCGTCCGCGAAACGATCCCCTGATACTGGCCGATGCCGTAATCGATATGGACGAGCCAGCCGCCGGGCTTAAATTCGTCAACCCCGGTTTCGGACGCCTCGACCGCCTGATGAACCGTTCGGCGCGGAACCGGTCGTTCCCAACCGAAAATTTCCTGATCGCTCCAAAGATAAGCGAGCGTATTTTTCCCTTCGCCGAGACGGAAACCTTCGCGGATCGTACCGCTCCGAATTTCCGGGCCGGCGAGCGGCGCTTTCATCAACGGCGACGACTCGACCAATTTCCGCAAACGCTCGGCCTGACGGCTGACGATCATGACCGGCGCGCCGGCCGCCTCATGCGCAAACGCCGCTTGGATCATATCGTTCAAACGGCCGCCGAAACGCTCCGTCGGCTCGAAGTCTCCCCAACCGTCGTGACCGTTCTCAGCATTAGCCTCGCCGCGGCTAAGGTCACGGACGACGAACGAATCGAGCCGATCGCAAAGCTCCGACATGGAGAGATACGGCAGCGGAAAATCGGACGGAAGGAGTCCGTCTGAAATCGATTCGGAGCGGAGACGTTCCGCGTTGTCTTCGATATCCTCCGCCTGGTCAAAAGTACGGTGCTCGTCGTCGAATAAGATCAGCGTATCCGCCGGTAAATAATCCAACAAACACGCCGGGGTCTCGTTCCGCAGCGGGATCAAAAATTCTTCATCCGGTTCATCGCCGAACGAACCGTCCGCGCCGAGGCGCTGAAAAATCTCGCGCGCCGGGGGAACAAGAATCCGTTCCATCCTTTCAAGATTACGCTGCGTCGCCGGGTTGAAAGAATAAATCGCGTCGATCTCGTCGCCGAAAAAATCGAGCCGCAGCGGCGTTTTTTCCGTAAACGGCCAAACGTCCAGCAAACCGCCGCGCAGCGAAAAAGTCCCCGGTTCAAGAACGATTTCGCGGCCGCTGTAACCGATTTCGGTCCAAAGCCGCGCCAACAACGTCGGACTGACCTGCTGGTTGACGCGGAGAATCCGCGTTGATTTGACGAACGATTTTTTATCGATCGTCCGGGTCATTAAGGACCGGATCGGCGCGACGATCAGCGGGCGCGGCTGGCTTTTCGCCCCGCCCGGAAGCGCCAGCTTCGCCAGAGACGTCAGCGCGCGGATACGGTCGGCGCGGATAGCGATATCCCATGCGCCGGGCTCGTAAAACAACGGATCCGGCGCGGGAAAATTTTCGATCGGACGCGCGCCGCTCCATAGTTGAATTTCGTCAAAAAGAAGATTGGCGTTCGACGGCTTATCCGTCAGCACGAATATCGCGTTCGGAACGCTCTCCGCTAAGGCGGCGATAAACGGCGGACGCGCCGCGCGAAGGAGCCCGGCGCTCCCTTTCGCGCGCCTTGAATCCAGATCGGCGCTAAAATCGCGGAATACCGCCGAAGAACGGATCTTTTCGAGAAGCGCGTTCATCGTCCGAATTTACCCTGCTTTACCGTTATATTTCGTCATCGCATCCTGAATCCCGTCGCCGATAAACGAAATAACCGCGTCGGCGGCGCGATCGAGAACGTCCGGCAATTCGGCTTCCTCTTCTTTGCGAAATTTACTCAGGACGTAGTCTGACACGCTGATATGCCCGCTCGGATGATCAATTCCGCAGCGCAGCCGCGCGAACTGCTGCGTACCCAACTGTTGAATCGCGGAGGCCAGCCCTTTCTGGCCGCCGGCGCCGCCGCCGGGACGCATCCGCAGCGTTCCGAACGGCAAATCCAAATCATCGTGGATAACGAGCAAACGGGCCAACGGAATCTTATAATACTTCAGGAGCGCCGAAATCGACTGCCCCGACAGGTTCATAAACGTCTGAGGCTTAGCGATCAGCGCTTTTTTCCCCGAAACGGCGCCCGTCCCTGTGACCGCTTTGTGCTGGCTTTTGTCCAGCGGAATATTCAGCCGACCGCAAAGCCGATCGACGACCATAAAACCGAAATTATGCCGCGTGCCGCGGTATTCCCGACCCGGATTTCCCAGCCCGACGATCAGGAAAAGCTCAGACCCCAAGGCGGCCGGCTGCGTTTCGCCGCGGCGCGCGCGTATCATCTCAAAAAATTGTTCCATATCGCGGTTTCTCTCCCCCGATCCTTAACGATAGCGATAACTGCGCAAGTCGATCAGGATCTTGATAAAGAAGAAAATCAGGACCGTTAGACCGGCCGCTAAAAAGATCGCGATATTCAATTGCCCTTGCGAAATAAGCGCCGGATTCGGAACCGGCGTTGCGGTTGGCTGCGTCATGATTTACCTCCGAATTGTTCCCAATTCTTAAGTTTACATGATGATTCGGTTCTTGAAACGGGATGAATCGAATTTTCGGCGAAAGCTGGCTGCGTTTACGATGTCGCTTCGCCCTTCGCCGTGAATATTCGGGAAGTTCAGAACGCAAAACCGAGCGAGGAAAAGAAAAGCCGATCGATATTAGATCGCAGTTATTAAAGAGCCAGACGCCAAAACGCAGGCCGGACAATCGACAGTAATAATGAATGCGGGCATCGTCCCTGCGTCATTCTGAAATATTTTTGAAACATGATCGTTTCTTGATAATTATCCTGTATCCTATGGTTGTAAACGGAAAGTTACAACTTTCAGAAAAGGAACGATTATTACGATGAGGGACAATATTCTTGAAACAAAAGAATTAACGAAGAACTTTTCCGGCCAGTTGGCTGTGAACAGCGTGTCTTTGCAGGTCAAAAGAAACAGTATTTACGGTCTGCTTGGACCAAACGGCGCAGGAAAATCTACAACCTTGAAGCTGATTTTAGGATTGCTTCGCCCCACAAAAGGACAAATCTTTTTCGACGGGGAACCTTGGAAGCGTGAACATCTTGCAAAAATTGGCTCGTTGATTGAGGAACCGGCGCTATACGAAAATCTGACTGCGGAGGAAAATTTGCTCGTTCATACGGAACTATTAGGTATTCCGAAAGATAAAATCTACGAGGTTTTGGAAACCGTAGATTTGAAAGATACCGGGAAGAAAAAAACCTCGCAATTCTCACATGGCATGAAAGAGAGGCTCGGGATCGCCATTGCCTTGCTGAACGATCCGCCGCTCCTGCTATTGGATGAGCCGACCAGCGGACTTGATCCGATGGGTATTCAGGAGTTTCGTGAACTGATTGCCGCTTTCCCCAAAAAAGGAATGACAGTTATTCTTTCAAGCCATATTCTCTCCGAAGTGGAGCAGATCGTTGATGAGATAGGAATCATCGATAAGGGCCAACTGATATTTCAGGGAACACCAAACCGGGATGAGGATTTGGAGGCGTTTTTCATGAAAATGATTAGAGGAGGCATTTATAAATGAATGGCATCAGGTCTGAACTGCTGAAATATAAAAGAACTTTTACAAAGAAACTTGTGGTCCTGCTTCCCCTGTTCTTTGTCCTCCAAGCAATACCCAGCGTTTGGCTCATGCCTGATGATATTGTACGCGGATGGGAACATGTGAATACCATGGTGTTTAATATCTGGACAGCCGTATTCCTGCCGCTCGGCATTGCATTGTTTGCATACCTGATTGATTTACAGGAACGAAAAGCGGGGAACTATCGCAGCTTACGCGCACATGCGTATTCCCCCGGACAAATCTGGATCAACAAAGTGGTCGTTATGGTATTGTTTACCTTTATCGCAACAGTGATCCTCTTCGCGGCAACAATCCTTTCCGGCCTGATTACGATCACGAATGGGAAATGGGATATTCCGTGGGAAACGATCCTGACAGCAAGTCTATTGGTATGGATTGCGTCATTGGCGATTATTCCAATCCAGCTATGGGCCGCAACTTGGAAAGGTATGTTTGCCAGTATGGGATTAGGCTTTGCAGGGCTGGCAGCAGGAATGTTCGTCGCTGAAAAATCCTATTGGTTTGCGCTTCCATGGAGTTGGGGGACGCGCATGATATGTCCGATCCTGAAATTAAATCCGAATGGCGTCATGCTGAACGCGGGCGATCCGCTGCTGGATGCTTCGGTCCTGCCTATCGGACTGATCCTATCCGTTGTCGCGTTTTTTGTAATCACTGGGATCACTGCGCTGTGGTTTCAAAGGATGGAATTAAATTGATTTCTATATTGTCATCTGAATGGATCAAAACAAAGCGGACGGCAATCCGCTGGCTGATCGTCCTTGTTCCTGTTCTTTTTTCTCTGGCAGGCGTAGGATATATTTCGCTGCGAAAAAGCGTTGAAGAAATCTATATATTTCAGGGCTTTTTCAATGCATGGGGAACTCTTGTTGTTCCCATCATCAGCAGCTTACTCTCAGCTTTTCTTGTACAGGAAGAAGAACTCGCCGGTAATTTTACCGGGTATCTCAGTACGAGCATTCCTCGAAAATTCCTGTACTTTGGCAAGTTTCTAACACTATTCCTCTTCAATATGGTCAGCACGGTTATTGCCTTGATTATGTTTTATGGCGGAATGAATATTGTTTCTCCGGGTATGGTGAACGGGTGGGGAATC
Source organism: Flexilinea sp. (assembly GCA_029983925.1). GTDB lineage: Bacteria > Chloroflexota > Anaerolineae > Anaerolineales > Anaerolineaceae > Flexilinea. The sequence continues at coordinate 6,950 of JASBYO010000060.1, read as the reverse complement.
TTCATCTTTGCGATGATCCTTGAACTTTTTGGGACATTGCCGCTTCTGGCAATTCATTTATGGCTTAGTTTTATTTGGGGTACGGGTACTTCTATTGGCATTGGCATAGGAGGCCTCGTCACGGCTGCCATCGCTGGATCAACCCCGCTAGGCGATAAAGTCTGGATGTTTATTCCTTGGGCATGGCCATCCCGATTGGCAAAGCTGCCGGGAGCCTATCTGGAATTTACTGCCGGAATGAATATGCCCCCGTCGGAAATATCGTCGAGCGCTATTTTGCAGCAGCTGATCATCGGAGTACCAGCTGTCTCGATCTGTCTGATCGTTTTTTATATCGGCGGAATTATCTGGTTTGACAAATGGGAAGGGAGAAAACATTATGAATAAGAGCCTTTTCAGATATATTACGGTTTTAACGCTTTGCTGTGTCCTGATTCTGAGCGGTTGTGCTATACAAAACTTGCAGACCAGACACAGCGATCTAAATGCGAAAGCTCTGCCGGTGGCGGAAACGATACCATGGATGGCACATCAAACAGCATCCTATGTGATTTACAATAGTCAGGGAGAAGAATATGGCGCTGCCGAAATTGAAATAACCTTAGATTCTGCTGCGCAAACCTGCGACATTCAGAAAATCAAGAACTTTGAGCAGGATGAAACGGTGATTCAAAGCGGCGTCAAGGTAAAAATGGATACGCTCATGCCGCTTTCTTCCTACTATAACAAAGCTTCACCTTATGAAGTTTTTGAAGTAAACACGGAATACGCTGATCGCTGGAAAGTTGAAACGGCAGGCTTGCGATCCTCAAATCAGACTGTGTCTTTACCCGGCAGCTATTATGATAACGAATCGCTTATAGTGATTTTAGGCGCTTTCGCCTACGAAGAAGGAAAAACATACAAGCTGAACGATACCATTCCTTTAACTGCCAGCATTTCCTTGCTGAAAATTAAATATGAGGGAACAGAAGTGATTACGGTTCCTTATGGCGAAGCTGAATGCCGTAAGGTATCTTTTGGCAAAACGACACTGTGGTTTTCGCTCGATACCGGTATTCTTTATCAATATCAGGATGGATCATCGTCCGGTATCGTATATAAACTGACAGATTATACAAGTAACTGACGGTCGCAGGCTTGACTTATGCGTACGTTCCCGCGTACTCTTTGCCAAATAGACGCAAAAGGAGCTGATAGAAAATGAGTACAATCCTGATTGTTGACGATGAAAAAGAGCTGGTCATGCTCCTGCAAGACGAGTTGGAGGCGCGAGGGCATCAGGTTTTGACAGCCTATAATGGCCCCTGTGGCATCACGCTTGCGAAAAGACAGCCGGATCTCATTATCCTTGATATTATGATGCCGGAAATGGATGGATTTGAGGTCTGCCGGAAAATACGCGACGAGGCGTTATGCCCAATACTATTCTTAAGTGCAAAGCAGACGGAAAGCGACAAAATCCGCGCTTTGACGCTCGGCGGGGACGATTATATTTCCAAACCGTTTGGATTGCGCGAGCTTCTGGCAAAAATAGACGCTAACCTCCGACGGGAACAACGATCACAATATATCAATGCAGAAAAAAAGCGTACAAAACTGCTCTTTAATGAATTAAGCATTGATCTGCTGGACCATAGTGTAAAAATCAGCGGAGAAGCTATTTCCCTATCCAAACGGGAATACGCCATCGTTGAACTTCTGGCTCTCCATGCCGGACAAGTTTTTTCCAGAGAATATATCTATGAAAGAATATGGGGATATGATTCTGACGGAGATGCTTATACCGTTGTGGAGCATATCCGAAAAATACGGAAAAAGTTTGCTATGGCGTCCTCTGCCGCAGAATATATTTCTACTGTATGGGGGATCGGTTACAAATGGAACCGCATATAGGAGGCGGCGATTGCATGAAAAAACAATCTCTTATCGCCAGTTTTCGCATGACTGTTACATGGATCGCCGTTGCTTCTATCATGGCAACATTAATTACATGGTTCTTTGCCGCTGCCCTGTATTTGCTGGAACAGAACAAAGGAATCTATCCCGCAAACTATTATGAGCGGCAGATTCCCGTGATTGATCAATATGTACGAGGTGAAAACACAAGCCTGTTATTACAGGAAAATGAGGATGGGCTGAAAAATTCCATCACAGGCGATGGCATTTCCTATCAGGTTGTTGACAGCAGCGCATCCGTTCTTTACGGAACAAATACCGATCCGATCTTTTCCTCTGAAGCAGACTTGATAAACCGTTTGAATAAAACGAGCGTTTATCAGGACAGGAATACTTATCTTCACGTAATTCCCATTACAGGCGAGGACAGGAAAATTGAGGGCGCCGTTGCTCTCGTCTATCAGGTGAAAATATCCTCTGTAAACAGCAGCGGACGATGGGTATTAAGTGTGATTGTCGCGGCCTTGTTCTCCCCCATTATATACATCGCCCTTTTTACGATGCTGTTCTCCAAGCTGTTTATAAAGCGTATCAATCGGCCCATACAGCTTTTAATGGAAGCCGCCGTGAAGATAAAAGACAAGAATTTGGATTTTGAAATCAACTATGATTCGGAAAATGAATTAGGAAAACTTTGTACTGCTTTTTCGGAAATGCAGGAGGAATTGAAAAACTCCCTTTCAGCTCAATGGGAAATGGAACAGGAACGAGTAGAAATGGTAGAGGCATTGGCGCATGACCTGAAAACTCCCATTTCTATCATCCTGGCCTACGCGGAATCTTTGCTGGACAGGAATGGCGAAACTTCGGAACAGACATGCCGCTACTTATCCATCATTAAGGAAAACGCCTTGAAATGTGGCAATCTTGTTCAGCAAATGCGTGCCGCTTCCGAATCGGAGCGGCCCGGAAATGAATTAACGTTCACTGCAACGGACTTACATACGTTTTTTGCGCAGAAAGTGAAACATTATGAATTACAGGCAAAGGAGAAAGGCATTTCAATAGAGTTGGTAGACGACGACAGCTTACATTCTTCGTATCTCCTTGATATTGATAAATTGGAACGCATCTTTGACAACATCGTATCCAATAGTTTGCGCTATACTCCTGCCAATGGGAAAATTGTCATTTCCGCTTCCGCAGACCAGAAAACCATAACCTATCAGGTATGCGACACAGGCTGCGGATTCAGCAAAAAAGACTTGGAGCGCGCAGCGGACCGATTTTATCGAGGCGATGCAGCCCGGCAAATCGGCGGGGGGCATTCCGGCTTGGGGCTTTACACAGTGAAACGATTGGTGCAGCAATTGGGCGGGGACCTTAGGTTTTCAAACGGAAAAGATGGCAACGCATGTGTAACCTTCAGCCAAAAAGTATTTTGATTGAGAGCAAAGTAAACAAACGATCATAAGAGAGACAAAATGGGTGCGCTTCACTCTATAACGGCAGAACACGATAAAAAAATGGGATGATACAGACTTGAAACTATTCCCGCCACTGACTTTCTAAATTCATTGCGCCCGTTTCAACATCGGGAAAAGAATACAAGGAAAATTCTGTAAAAAGCTTCCTCAGTGAGATTCAATTTGTTTTGCATGCGCCCGCCAAGAAATATTGACTTCAGCAAGAGCCATCGCATAAACAGCATTCAAAACGTGAAACCGGCGGGAATCCCGATCATCGGGGCCAAATAATAAACGAGAATCAGCGCGATGACCGCCGCGATCAGGATCCGGAATAAGATTCGAATTGTTTTTGAAATGATTTTCATGACCAACAGCGTAACTATCAGCCAAAGGACGACTACGATGAAGCTCTGAATTGATTCGGGGAGCGTTACCATTTAAATTTCTTCTTTAAAAATTAAACGTCTGTCGATGATCCCGCTTCGACTAATAAAAGAATCTCAGCGCCGAGATGACGAAATGGGTCACGAAGAACGAAGCGGTAAAACCGAGCGGCAGCCGAATTGACAGCGGCTCCTCTTTCCGCTGAACCGCGGTCAGCAGCGCGCCGATCAGGATCCAGACGGCAATAAATTCGAAAGCGAACGCGCGCCGAAGCCGCCAGATGACGGCGCTATTCGTCGCCAACCACGCGAAAACTTGCCGATCAAGGATCAGGACCGCGCTGATCGCGGTCAGACCGCTCGCGATCAGGACCGCTAAGCCGATTCGGAGGACACGGTTTCTGACTTTTCCTGTAAAATCGTACGCCGCGACAGCGCAGACGATCCAGCAGACAAGCGGAACTAAATAACGATACAGACTGCCTAGCTTGATCATTTCATTCATAAATCAGACGCCTCCTTACCTCGTCAGCGTCGGGATCGCGTACAGCCCCAACAATGCCAGCGTCGCGAAAACGGATAAAACCAACCGCGACGGCACGCCGTTACGCTCGTCAAACGTAAGGAAAAACAACGGCAGCGCCGTAATCGCAACAAGGCCGAGAACCGGGAACGACGCGACAGGCGCGAAAACCGGCAGATAGACCGGACGAAAAGCGGCGATCAGGTACAGCGTCAAGCCAAACCCGATCATAATCCCGAAATACCATGACGCCCAGCCGTCGATACGGTCGCCGGGGAGCCGCCGGAGGATCGCGGCGAAATAGATCGTCAGCCCCAGCCCAAGCGCGGCGTTCAAGCGTAAATCGGACGGAAGGACCAACAAGTCGTGGTACGAAAGATAAAAGATCAGCGCGATAACCGCGATACTGAAGAGAAGCGTTGCCCAGGAGCCGGGTCTTCGTCCGTTTTCGCGGCGCATCCCGAACAGCGCTGCGACGCAGGCAAGCCCGGCGATACAGATCACAATAAAATAAAAAAACGGTTCGCTAAGACGCAGGATCGGTATCATTTACGCTCCGGAAACAACAATAAACAGGAAATTCCCGCCTAACAGGATTAAAACAAACGACAGAAGCAGCCCGGCAAGCGCCCTGAGCGCGAACGGAAGCGTCCGCGGGAAAGCGCGCGTCAGGAGAACGCTCAGAACGAGCCACCCGATCGCCATCAACAGCCGGTAGCCTTCGCCGACCCGGCGCATGTCGTTGAGCCATGAGAAGGGAACCCGGGCGGGATCGAATCGATGAACGAGAAAAAGCGCCGCGAATCCGACGAACAGCGCTAAAAAGAGCGCGATCGATCCGTTCAGAATCCGACTCCGGCTGGACGCGCCGTTCGCGCCTAAATAAAGAATAAAAACAAATAATACGATCAGAAAGACGATCGCGTCGGGAAAACTCAGGCCCATATTAAGTCCTTCGGCGGGAAAGAACCGCCCGTCCATAATAATTCCAATCCTGCAAAAATTGTACCAAATCCCGCGCCGATACGGCCGTCCGCCTTTATTGATAATCCTCAATAATATCGCGCATCGTTACAACGCCGGGATAGTCGGGAAGCGATTCATACGTCAGCCAGGATTCGATCAATTCGGTTAAATCTTTTCCTGAAATTTCGTTCGCGGCCGCGATCCAGTCCGCCGTCGAAATCGTATCGTAGGCGTAACGTTCCGTCAGCGCGCGGATAAAACGGGCGAAATTTTCCGCGCCGATCTCGTCTTCGAGCCGGTAATAGACGAGCGCGCCGCCGTCGTAAGCCGCCGAACCGTACATCACATTAAAATCGGCGCTGATCGATTTCGGGCCCTTAAGCGGAATATTCGCGTCGATTAATTCGTCCGAGAAGCCGAGTTCGGCGTACAGGCGGCGTTTCTTTTCCGGATATTGAACAAAATTACGGCAAAGTTTCCCGATCGCCGCGCCGATTTTAACCGGTTCGAGCGTTTCCGCATCCCCGAAAGTATCGTCAAGCGCCGTTCGGAACCGTTCCGTCGATTCCTTTTCACAGAGAATCTCGCCGATCCGCTCGGCTTCGGCTTTCGTAACCGGTTTCAGATCCTCGGGAAAATTCAGCGTCAGATCGTGCATATACATCGTCGGATCCTGATAGCTTAAAACGGTAAACGCCATCGTCTCGTAAACATCCCAAATCGTTTTTTTCCGGCTGTAATTCTCCTTGGAACATTCTTCCCATTTCCCTTCGGCATAGGTCGCGAAGCCCTCTTTGATCCAGAGGTCGCCCCAATCGCGAATGCCGACCAGGTTTCCGATCCATTGGTGCGACAGCTCATGCGCGTAACCGGCTTCCAGGACGAAAACCATATCCGAACCGTAAACGGAACGCGTCTGCGTCTCCAGCGCGCCGCCGAACGACTTGCTGATCACGATCGAACCGGCGTCGCGATACGGATACGGACCGGTCAACGGCTCGAAACAGGCGATCATCTCTTCATACAGGTCCGCGCCCTTTTCAAAATCCTTTTTCGCGTAAAGTTTCCGATCCATAAAATCGGTTTGAACGACGCCGTCCAGGATCGTTTTCTGCGTTATATCGAATTCGTCGATGCAGACGGTAAACAGGTAGGACGCCATTTTTTCAACCGCTTCATAGCGATACGTAATCTGGGGAATTTCCTCATCCGCCGCCTCCTTGTACGCGGCGGACTGTTCCGAGAGCTTCGCCAGAACGCCGGCGTTAATCTCGCCGATCGAATTTCCTTCCGCGTCGATTACCTCGATCAGACGGCCGTTAGCGGCGGCGGCGTATTTCGCCGGGACGGTAACGCTGACGGAAAATGTCGCCTTGTCGGTCAGCGAGTCGTTGCAGGGGAACCAGTTCGCCGCGTAAACCGGCTCGTTGACGAGGCAGAACGGCTGTTTGCCGATCCGTTTGCCCCTGCCCGTAAAAAGCGATTCGTCTTCGATCGGACCCGAATAAATAACGCGGATCGCGGCGGTTTCGTCTTTAGCAAGAGCCAAATCGAGCGCCAGATCGTTATTCTCGTGAACGAACGGGATCGACGCGCCTTCGACCGTGACGTCGCCGATCAGGTTTTTATCGGCGAAATCGAGCGCGACCGCGGTCAGGTCGGTCAAAGCCCGGATCGTCAGCGTTACGTCGCCTTTCAGCAGGTCGTTTT
>JASBYO010000059.1 GCA_029983925.1 Flexilinea sp. | reverse complement strand
GGCGAAAAGCCCATGGAGGTAGGTTCCGAAGCTTTGGCCGTCCGCCGCCAGGCAGCCGTCGCCTTCTTCCGTCGGCGTTATCGCGCTGAACAGCGGCTGGGAATGAGCGGTTATGCCGTGATGAATTTCGTATCCGCTGACCGTTTCGCCGCTTAATTCGGCGAAGATGCCGGCTTGAGCGATGATTTTCCGTTCGACTTGGCGGGTCGTTTTATCGTCGGCGAATTCGGTCTGAACCGGCAGGATCCCAAGACCGGCTTCGGCGCCCGATTCGTCTCCGACGCGTTCGCCCATGATTTGGTACCCGCCGCAGATGCCGACGACGGGCGTTCCCGCTTGGTGACGCGAGCGGACCGCCGTTTCCATACCGCTTTGTTTCAGCCATTTAAGGTCATCCGGCGTGTTTTTGGTTCCGGGAATCAGGATCGCGCGGCAATTTTGAAGATCGTCCGGTTCTTTCGCGTACATAAGATTAACGCCGCGTTCGTATTTCAACGGATCGAAATCATCGAAATTGCTGATATGAGGAAGGTGAACGACGCAGATTTTGGCGGCGTCCGCGTTGGGGACGACGCCCGGCGAGAAAGCGGCCGCGTCTTCATCGGGGATACGGTGACGATTCATCCATGGGATTACGCCTAAGATCGGCGTTCCGAGGCTGCGTTCTTCGATGATCCTGACGCCGTCGCTGAAGAGCGTCGGATCGCCGCGGAATTTGTTAACGACGAAAGCGCGGATACGGCGGCGGTCCGATTCGTCTAATAACCACCAGCTGCCTAAGAGCTGCGCGAAGATTCCGCCGCGATCAATATCTCCGACGAGGATAATCGGGGCTTTCGCGTAGCGCGCTACGCGCAGGTTGACGATATCGTTTGAGGCTAGATTCAACTCGGCGATGCTGCCGGCGCCTTCGATAACCACGAGATCGGCGCTTTCACGCAGCCGGTCTAAACTATCGGTTACTTTTCCCCATAACGTTTCGCGCATCCGATAATAATCCCGTCCGCGGAACGTACCGATCGCTTGGCCTTGGACAATGATTTGGCTGCGGAAATCGGCTTCCGGTTTCATCAGGATCGGGTTCATGTCGACGGTTGGGAGAATCCCCGCCGCCTGCGCCTGGATCGCTTGCGCGCGTCCGATTTCTCCGCCGTCTGCACAGACGGCGGCGTTGTTGCTCATATTCTGCGCTTTGAAAGGCGCGACGCGCAGCCCCCTGCGGCGGAAAATCCGACAGAGTCCGGCGCTGATCAGGCTTTTTCCGGCGGAGGACATCGTTCCGGCAACCATTAAGCTTTTCGCGTTCACGCCCGATTCTCCCCGGGTAACAACGTTTTGGGGATCGGCGGCAATGTCCGGCATGTCGCGTAGTCAATCATACGGCGGTCGTAGCGTTCGATATCCCCGACGTTTTCATCGGCGTGAATTTTGAGTTGCGCCCAGAGATGCCAGCCGAGCGCGGTCAGCTGCGCATAGGCAAAAAACAAGTAAGTTTCCGTTTCCGTCGGCGCGCGATCCAAATATGGACGCAGGAAAAGATCCGTGAAGTTCGCTTCCGGCGGAAGATGGCAATATAAAGAGGCCAGATCTTCTAACGGGTCGCCGAGCGCGGCGAACTCAAAATCGATCAGGAGCGCGCTTTCATCCGGACGGATCAGGACGTTTTCGGGCAGCGCGTCGCCATGAACCGGGACGTTCGGACGATCGTTCAGGAGCGGTTCCAATCTCCAAAGCGTTTCGATTCGGTCGCGCAAATCGGGATCGATCCCGATTTTTCTTGCGCGCCGAATCCGGTCGAAACGACGGGTCCGTTCGAAAATCGTTTCTTTTCTAAGGCCCGGAACGGAAAGACGATGCAGCTTTCGCAGCGCCGTCAGCGCGGCGGCAATGTCGCAGCCGTCCTGCGGGTTCATCGTCCGAACGTCCGTTTCGGCGATGGAAAGTTTAATGCCGGTATCCGGGTCGATTCGGACGACCCGATCGGCGATCCCGCTTCCGGCGAGCGCGGCGTAAATCGCGATTTCATTCCCGACGGACGCGAACAGGCGGCTCGCCGGCGTCGGTACCCGCAAAAAATAAGCGGCTCCGTCGGCTTCAAAGCGATAGTTGCGGTTATTCAAACCGCCGGCGTCGGCGCGGAAATTAAGGATGCTTCCCGGTGAAACGTTGAGAAACGCCGCGGCGGCGGCGATCGGCGAAGTATTCATAGCTCTATTATACTCTCGGGATTTTCCGAGCCGCGCCCAAAAACGAACGGAGTCCCGTTCGGAGACTCCGTTCTGTAAATTTTTTTTTGTAAACCGGTTTACTCGTAGACCAGCTCGGAGATGGCGGGATCGCTCAGGTTTTCAGCGTTGTACCATTTCGCGCCGGTATCAACGATTTCGGATTCGGCGGCTTTCCCTTCGATCGCGTTGACGGCGAGTTCGACAGCTTTAAATCCGATCTGATACGGATCCTGCGTAACGGAGCCGAGGAACCAGCCTCGTTCAACGGCGGTGCGCTGGGTTTTCCCGGCGTCAAAACCGATCGCGATGATATCCTTGAATTTTCCCTTTTCCGGATCGAAATCGGAACCGTCGTTCGACGCGGCGAGGATTCCGCCGGCGGCGTTTTCGTTCGAACCGTAGATCGCGGCCGGATCGAGCGAAAGGAGCGCTTCGGCGCCGGTCTTCTGATCGGCGGCGGACGTGGTTGCCGGAACGTTGACGACGATCTTCAGCGTTGCGGCGTCGTTGGCGCGGGCATATTTATCGTGGCCTTCAACGGCGGTCATGTTTTCTCCGGCGAGTTCGACAAGTTTGTCGATGAAACCGGTTGTGCGGGACACGATCGATTCGGATGTCGCGTCCTGAGAGAGAACGGCGACGGTGAGCGGCGCGTCGGCGGTCGCTTCGGCCAGTTTCGCGCTGAAGCGTTCGTCGGCGAAAAGATGTTCGGCGGCGAGAGCGGCGGCGGCTTTATTATCGGTCGAGGCGGTCGCGTAAATCGAACCTTCAGGAGCGCCGGGGACGCCGGAGTCGAAACCGACGACCGGAATACCGGCTTCTTTGAGCGAGACGAGTTGTTCTTTTACCGATTCGGTATCCAGCGCGGCGAGCGCGACGGCGGCCGGTTTTTTATCAATTGCGGACTTCAGCATGTCGACCTGGATCGCGATATCGGATTCGGTCGGAGGTCCGTCGAACGAGATTTCGACGCCGTACTGTTCGGCGGCTGCCTGCGCGCCTTTGTGGACGACCTGCCAGAACTGATGCTGGAAACCTTTGGAGACGATGGCGATGTACGGTTTATCCTGCGCGACGGATACCGAAGCGACGGCAGGTAAAACCAACGCGACAATTAACAATACGGCTAAAAATTTTTTCATGAGAATTCCTTCCTAATTCTTGAATCCCGGCGGACGGTGGTTTCGTTTTTGTCCGCCGGGTAAACCACAAAATTAATCTTTTCTGACGGCGTTCGCTTTTTTGGTCCGATAGATATCGAGGAGGACGGCGAGAATGACGACGAGGCCGGTGAAAAATGTCTGGAAATGACCCTGGAGGCCCATCGACATTAAGCCGGTTTTCAGGACGGACATCAGGAACGCGCCGATCAGCGTTCCCGACATGGTTCCGATGCCGCCAGACATCGAGGTGCCGCCGATAATGACCGCCGCGATGGCGTTCATTTCCAGTCCGTTGCCGGTCCCCGGGATAATCGTCGTATACGTCGCTGCGTAAACGATAGCGGCAAGCCCGCAGAAGAAACCGCAAACCGTGTAGACGGCGATTTTCCAAAACGATACGTTGACGCCGGAAAGACGGACGGATTCTTCGTTCGATCCGATCGCGTACGCGTAACGTCCGAAGCGCGTTTTCGTCAGCAGCACCCAGGCGACGACGAAAAATACGAGCATGTATATAATCCCGCTCGGGAAACCGTCGCCGGTTTTATAGAAGATTTGCTTGTACAATCCGTCGACGTCAAAACCCGAAGGGAAACGCTGCGTTTGGACTTTCGTCATAATCGCGCCGAACCCCTGCGTCATCATCATCGTGCCGAGCGTCGCGATGAACGGCGGCAGCTTAAGTTTCGCGACGAATATCCCGTTGATCCAGCCGACGATCGTGGCCAGCAGAACGACGATTCCCAGCACGAGCCAAATATTGACCCCTTTCGTATAAAGGTATCCGCCGATCAGCGCCGACATCATCATATTCGTGCCGATCGAGAGATCGATCCCGCCGGTGATAATAATGAACGTGATCCCGAACGCCATGAAGCCGACGTAGTAGGTACTGTCCAGGATGCTGACCAGCGTCCCGGTCGAAAAGAAGTTCTTTCCGAAGAGGCAAAAGAAAATATAGAGAATGACTAACGCCGCCGGCGCGAGAATCTGCTGCAGATCGAACTTGCGTTTGAGGTTTTCCATGGTCTTTTCCTTGTTCCTTTTCTTATTAATTGCGCCGGGTGGCGTATTTCATGATAATTTCTTGGGAAGCGTCCTCAATATTGAGGATTTTCGTGATCCGTCCTTCGCACATGCAAGCGACGCGGTCGCTCATGCGCAGGATTTCCTGCAGTTCCGAACTGATCATGATGATCGACTTTCCTTCTTCGGCGAGAAGCGTCATCAGTTTATAGATTTCGCTTTTCGCGCCGACGTCGATCCCGCGCGTCGGTTCGTCGAAAATCAGGACGTCGCAGTTGCGGACGATCCATTTAGCGACGATGACTTTCTGCTGATTGCCGCCGGAAAGGTTCCGGATAAGCTGGGAAATTGACGGCGTTTTGATATTGATCTTTTGGACGTACGTTTCGCACGTTTCCCGGACTTTTCGGTCGTCGATAAATCCTTTGCGCGTAAAATTTTCGAGGTCGGCGAGAACGGTATTATCCGAAACGGAGAGATCGACCGCGAGTCCGAAGCGTTTACGATCTTCCGATAGGTAGCCGATTCCTGCGCGTACGGCGTCGACCGGCGCCTTGATCTTCAGCTTTTTTCCGTCTTTATAAATTTCGCCGCTGTCGATCGGATCGGCGCCGAAAATCAGGCGCGCCGTTTCGGTTCGGCCCGCGCCCATAAGGCCGGCGAACCCGAGGATCTCGCCCTTGCGGAGGTCGAACGAAACGTCATGAACATCGCGGGAAGTCAAACCGCGGACTTCGAGGACGACGGGCGCGGAATCGGGAATGTTCGAGCCGGTTTTCGGCTCGATATAAATAACGCGCCCGACCATCGCTTTAATAATTTCGTCCAGATTCGTTTCTTTCGTAACGAGCGTTTTTACGTATTCGCCGTCGCGCATGATCGTGATACGGTCTGAAATCGTCTGAATTTCGTCCATGCGGTGGGAAATATAGATCATGGTGACGCCATGCGCCTTTAAATCGTTCATGACGTCGAAAAGTTCGACGATTTCGGATTTCGTCAGCGCCGCGGTCGGTTCGTCGAGGATCAGAATTTTTGCGTCGAAAGAGATCGCTTTGACGATCTCGACCATCTGCTGTTTCCCGACGGTCAGGTTCCCGACCTTTTCGGTCGGATCGATTTTCATCTTGAAGCGCTCGAAAAGGCGGCGCGTTTTGACGTTGATTTCGTCGTCGGTGACGAAAAATGAATTTCCCTCGCGTCCGATAAAGATATTCTGAGCGGCGGTCAGGTGGTTCATCAGGTTGAGTTCCTGGTGAACGATAGCGATCCCGGCGGTCTGAGCGTCTTTTGGATTTTTAAAATGTACTTTTTCGCCGTTATAAATAATTTCGCCTTCGTCCGCCTGATAAATCCCGGTCAGGACTTTCATCATCGTCGATTTCCCCGCCCCGTTTTCTCCGACCAGCGCGTGGATTTCTCCTTTTCGGAGTTCAAGATGGGATTTTTTTAACGCGTGAACCCCCTGAAAGCGTTTGTCGATCCCTTTCATTTCGAGGATGACCGGATTTTCGATCGTACCGTTTGCTGCGGTTATGCCGGAATTCACTGAAACACCTCACTTTTCATTTGATTTCGCTTATTGCTCATCGGAAATATCGTAACTGTTATGTACGTCTTTGAAGTTTAACGTGGCGAATTTTTGCTTGCAATGACGAATAAGGTCCAAACTTGTAAAATATTCACATCCGCATAAAAACATGACATTTGTCAATTTTATATAACGAATGTCATGTTTGTTCAAGAAAACTTGAGAATAACGAGGAAAAGAGACGGATCGGCGCGCTTAGCTCTTTGGTTGACGGTGCGGCTCGGCCGCTGTCGGCGGAATTCGACTATTACGATAATCGCGCGCCGACATTCCTTTATAGCGTTTAAATGTTTTTGAAAAGTAGCTCAGATCATGGAAGCCGCAGGAAAGAGCGATCTCGGTTACCGGATCGGCCGAGACGGTTATTTTTTCCGCGGCGCATTCGATTCGGTAGTAGTTCAGATATTCGATCGGCGTTCGGCCGGTAATTTCCCGGAAGGCCCGGCAAAGATATTTCGGCGCCATATTGGCTTCCGCCGCCAGATCCTGCAGCGTGATGTTCTGTGCGTAATCTTTTCGGATCCGGCGCAGTACTTTTTTGATCTGATCGATTCGGCGCCAATCTTTCGCGTTTGTGGTTTCGGCCTGCGCTTGGGGCGTTTCGCTGACGATCGTCCCCATCAGCTGCCATAATAATCCGCAGACGATGAGTTCGTGACCGAATTTTTTGGTGCGCATTTCCGTCATAACCGTTTCGACGATTGCGGCGGATTTTCCGCCTTTCGGCAGCAAGCGCTGATGGAAGATCGTTTCGGTCAGGACTTTCAGCAGCGATTGTTTCCCGATCGTCGACTCTTGAAGGAAGCGCGTGAAATCGAATACGATGCATTCATAAACGCAATCCTGCGGCGACCCGCCGTGGATATATCCGTCGGGAATCAGCGCGGCGTCGCCGGGTTTCAGCAGGATCGTCTCTTCGTCGACCCGCAGCGAGAAACTTCCTTGCAGGATGTAAAGCAGTTCATATTCGATATGCCAGTGGAACGGCATCTGGTACCTGGTATGCGAGCTGTCGATGTAATGATATTCAAGCGGGAAGTCAAACGTGCCGCGGGTTTTATTCTCCTGAACGACGGCGGATTGGATCATCAGGTCCTCCTTGATGCTGACGACGGCAAACGCCTTGCCCTGTTTAGATGTGAATATTATACCATTTCGGGACGCGAAAAGCCAAGGATTCCGCGGGAAACTTTATATAATTAAGCTGACGCTTGAACATTAAATTAAAATCATCATAACATTGAAACAAAAGATCGAAGGAGTCCTATGGAACTGAATACGGTAAAGGAGCAAATCTGCGACGTTTGTCATAAGATGTGGCTGCTGGGTTGGGTTGCGGCGAACGACGGGAACGTTTCGGCGAAGCTGTCCGACGGACGGATTTTAGCGACGCCGACCGGAATCAGCAAGTCGTTTATCACGCCGGAAAAATTAATTCTGCTGAATGAGAAGGGCGAAGTGTTGGAAGCGGCCGAAGGGTACCGCCCGAGCAGCGAGCTGAAAATGCACTTGCGCTGTTATGCGAAGCGGGACGACGTTTTCGCGGTTGTTCACGCCCACCCGCCGGGAGCGACCGGTTTCGCCGTCGCCCATCGCCCGATGGACATGTATAACATGATTGAGGACGTCGCCGTTCTCGGCTCCGTTCCGCTGACGCCGTACGGAACGCCGTCGACGAACGAGGTCCCGGATGCGATCGAGCCGTATTTGGATGAGCATGACGCCATGCTGCTGACGAATCACGGCGCGCTGACGGTCGGCGCCGACGTTTATACGGCGTATTACCGGATGGAGTCGCTCGAACTTTGGGCAAAAATTACGATCAACGCCGAGATCTTGGGCGGAAGTAAGGATATTTCGCGCGAGAATATTCAGAAATTGATCGATCTGCGCTCGTTTTACGGCGTAAGCGGCCGTCATCCGGGCTATAAAAAATACAGCTGATTTCCGCGTTCGATCGGGGGAAAAAGGAGATACGAAGAATGCTGAAAAACGTACCCGCGATTCTTTCGCCGTCGCTGCTTAAGACGCTGATGGAGATGGGTCATGGCGACGAGTTGGTTATCGGAGACGGGAATTTTCCGGCGGAAAGCGTCGGAAAGTGTTCCGTCGTTATCCGTGCCGACGGTCATGGCGTATCGGAGCTGTTGGACGCGATCCTGACGCTGATGCCGCTGGATCAGTACGCCGATAACCCGGTCGGGCTGATGGAAGTCGTACCCGGGGATCCGACCGTCCCGACGATTTGGGACGAATATAAACGGATTCTGAAGAAACATGATCCGGATCATTGCGGGATTGAGATGATCGAACGTTTCGCGTTTTACGAACGGGCGAAGAAAGCCTACGCCGTTGTCGCGAGCGGCGAGACGGCGATTTACGCGAATATTTTGCTTCGGAAAGGCGTCGTAAAATGAGCGGCGTCAGGAGCGTATTGGCGTTTGATTTCGGCGCTTCGGGCGGGCGGGCGATCCGCGCCGTTTACGACCCCGATTCGGAAGCGCTGACGACGGAGGAAATTCACCGTTTCGAAAATATCCCGGTCGAGGCCGACGGGACGCTTTACTGGAATTTCGACGAACTCTTAACGCATATCCGAACCGGCTTGACGAAGGCCGGACGCGTCGACAGTCTCAGCGTCGATACCTGGGGCGTCGATTTCGGGCTGTTGGATCGGGACGGGAAGCTGATCGGATCGCCGGTTCACTATCGCGACCGACGGACCGAGGGCGTCGCGGCGCAAGTCGTCGAAACGATCGGCGCGGAGGCGCTTTACCGGCGGACGGGGAACCAATTTTTAGATTTAAATACGTTGTTTCAGCTTTTCGCCTTGAAACGGGATCGTCCCGATCTCTACGAAAAAACGGCGAAAATTTTATTTATGCCTGATTTGTTTCACTATATGCTGGGTGGGCGCGCGGTCAGCGAAGTTACGATCGCGTCAACGTCCCAGGCGCTGAATCCGGAAACGCGGCGTTGGGACGAAGCGACCTGCGCTGCGCTCGGATTGGACGTCGGGAAATTTGCGCCGGTGATCGATTCGGGCGCGGTTGTCGGGGAGATTGACGGAATTAAGATTATCGCCGGCGCCGGACATGATACGCAGTGCGCCGTAGCTGCGATTCCGACCGATCGATCGGACGTCGCTTTCCTGTCTTGCGGGACGTGGAGCGTATTGGGGACGGAACTGAGCGAGCCGATCCTGACGAAAGAGAGTCTCTTGTCCGATTTCTCGAACGAGATCGGCGCGAACGGGAAGATTAATTACCTGCAAAATATTATCGGATTGTGGCTGATTCAGGAATCGCGCCGCGAATGGCGCCGTCAGGGACATAATTATTCGTATAGCGATCTAGAGGCGTTGGCGGCGGATGCCGAGCCGTTCCGGTCGTTTATCGATCCGGGCGCGCCGGAATTTTTGCCGCCCGGCGATATGCCCGGACGGATTCGCGATTTTTGTCTTCGGACGAACCAGGCGCTTCCCGAGACGCCCGGACAGGTTGCGCGCTGTATTTACGAAAGTCTGGCGCTGCGTTATCGGGCCGGGCTGGAACGGATGGCGAAAGTGACCGGGAAGACTTTCTCCGCGCTGCACTTAATCGGCGGAGGAACGCAGAGCAAGATTCTCTGCCGGCTGACGGCGGATTGCTGCGAACTGCCGGTTATTGCCGGGCCGGTTGAGGCGACGGCGTTAGGCAACATCCTGATTCAGCTGACCACATTAGGCGCTTTCCCGACGATCGACGCCGGACGCGCCGTCGTTGGAAAGGCAGAGACGATTGTTCGGTATGAACCGCGTCCGTCTTCGGATTGGCGCGTCGCTTATGAAAAAATGAAAAGGAGTTTTCAATGAATTATCCGAAAATTGGGATTCGTCCCGTGATCGACGGCCGTTGGGGCGGCGTTCGCGAATCGCTTGAAGCGAAAACGATGAGTATGGCGCGGCAAGCGGCGGATTTGATCAGCTCGACGCTGCGTTATCCCGACGGGAAGCCGGTCGAATGCGTAATCTCGAATACGACGATCGGCGGCGGCGCGGAAGCGGCGCTCTGCGCGGACCAGTTCGGTCGGGAGAATGTCGTCGCTACGCTGTCGGTAACGCCTTGTTGGTGTTACGGCTCGGAAACGTTCGATATGGATCCGAAGACGATTAAAGCCGTTTGGGGATTCAACGGGACGGAACGCCCCGGCGCGGTTTATCTGGCGGCAGTTATGGCCGCGCATACGCAGCGCGGACTTCCCGCGTTCGCAATTTACGGACACGACGTTCAAGATGTCGACGACACGACGATTCCGGAAGATGTTAAGGATAAGATTCTGCGCTTCGCGCGCGCGTCGGTCGTCGTCGGTTGGATCCGGAACAAATCGTACGTTAATTTCGGAAGCGTATCGATGGGTATCATGGGATCGTATTGCGACGTATCCATGTTCCAGAAGACGCTGGGTATTCGCGCCGAATTCGTTGATATGACGGAAATTTTACGCCGCGTTATGCTCGAGATTTATGATCCGGCGGAGTATGAAAAAGCGCTGAATTGGATTAAGGCAAACTGCAAGGAAGGGTTCGACGTCAACGCCGGGAAAAATTTACCCGACGTCATTCGCCGTTCAAAATATATTCCGGCAGGGCAGGATTGGGAATTCATCGCGAAGATGACGCTCGTCATGCGGGATATTCTTTACGGAAATCCGAAATTGGCGGATCTGGGCTGGAAAGAAGAAGCGTTGGGGAAAAACGCGGTCGCCGGCGGGTTCCAGGGGCAACGCAACTGGACCGATTGGCTTCCGAACGCAGATTTCAGCGAGGCGATTCTGGCTTCGTCGTTCGATTGGAACGGGATTAAAGCGCCGACGCCGTTCGCGACCGAGAACGATACGCTGAACGGCGTTTCAATGATCTTCGGATCGCTTCTGACGAATACGGCGCCGTGTTTCCATGACGTCCGAACGTATTGGAGCCCGGAAGCGGCGGAACGCGTTTCAGGGATCGCGCCATCGGGCATCGCGGAAAACGGTTTTATTCACCTGATCAACTCCGGCGCGACGGCCCTTGACGGAAGCGGCGCGGCGAAAAACGGAAACGGCGAGAACTGCATGAAGCCGTGGTGGGATGTTTCCGAAAAGGATATCGAAGCGATGCTTGGCGCGACCGATTGGTGCCGGGCGAACTATGAATACTTCCGCGGCGGCGGCTTCTCGAGTCATTTTAAATGCGACGCGGAGATGCCGGTTACGCTGCTGCGCGTGAATATCGCCGACGGCCTCGGCTTGACGCTTCAGCTGGCCGAAGGTTATACCGCCGTTCTTCCGGAGAAGATGCACCGTGCGCTCGATCTGCGCACCGATCGGACTTGGCCGACGACCTGGTTCGTTCCGCGTCTGACCGGGTGCGGCGCGTTCAAAGACGTTTATTCGGTGATGGCGAATTGGGGCGCGAATCACGGCGTTACGGTTTACGGGCATATCGGCGCAGATCTGATTACGTTGGCTGCGATGCTGCGGATTCCGGTCACCATGCATAACGTCGACGCGTCCAGGATCTACCGACCGCATGCCTGGGCTTCGTTCGGAACGGAAAATCTTGAAGCTGCAGATTTCGCCGCCTGCAAACACTACGGTTCGCTGTATAATTAATTTCACGAGTCTACTCAAGGAGTTGTCAGGATGTCAAATCGAATTGTCTTAAATACGATTTCTTATCATGGTAAAGGCGCGATCTGCGATATATTGCCGGAGCTGCGCGGGCGCGGGTATAAAAAAGCTTTTGTTTGTACCGATCCCGATCTGATCAAATTCGGCGTCGCGCAGAAAGTTACCGGTTTGTTGGACGAAGGCGGTTTCCCGTACGAAATTTTCTCGGATATCAAAGCGAACCCGACGATCGAAAACGTTCAAGCGGGCGTCAAGGCGTTCCAGGCCAGCGGCGCGGATTGTATCGTCGCGATCGGCGGCGGGTCTGCGATGGATACCGCTAAGGCGGTCGGGATTATTATCCGTAATCCGGAATTCGCCGACGTGCGCAGTTTGGAAGGCGTTGCGCCGACGAAAAATCATGCGGTTTTTACGATCGCCGTCCCGACGACGGCCGGTACAGCCGCGGAAGTCACGATCAATTACGTCATTACCGATGTCGAGAAAAAGCGCAAATTCGTCTGCGTCGATACGCATGATATCCCGGAAGTCGCCGTCGTCGATCCGGATATGATGGCGACGATGCCGAAAGGACTGACGGCCGCGACCGGTATGGACGCGCTGACGCATGCGATCGAGGGTTATATTACGAAAGGCGCATGGCAGATGACCGACATGTTCCATTTGGAATCGATTCGTCTGACGTCGCGCTGGCTGCGCGAAGCGGTCGCGAATACCCCGGCGGGACGCGAAGGCATGGCTTTAGCCCAGTATATTGCCGGACAGGGCTTTTCGAACGTCGGTTTGGGTATCGTTCATTCGATGGCCCACGGATTGGGCGCGTTGTACGATACGCCGCACGGTATCGCCAACGCTATTCTGTTGCCGACGGTTATGGAATATAACGCGCCGGCGACGGGCGAAAAGTACCGCGCGATCGCTGAGGCGATGGGCGTTGAAGGCACGGCGTCGATGACGCTCGAAGCTGCGCGGACGGCTGCGATTGAGGCGGTCCGGAAATTGGCGGAAGACGTCGGAATTCCCTCAGATCTGAAGGGAATTCTGAAAGAAGAAGACGTGCAGTTCCTGTCGGAAAGCGCTTATGCCGACGCCTGCCGCCCGGGTAATCCGCGCGATACTTCGGTCGAAGAGATCGCGGCGCTGTATCGGAAGCTGATTTAAAATTAGGTATTTCAGGTTGAGGAAGGCCGAGAAGCGGTCTTTCTCAACCTGAACGCGTTCATTTAGACGTCTCTCTCAACGGTTCCGCTCCGGTTTGTCAGATTTGTTCAAACCGAATAGAATACAGTCATGGAAAAAACCGCGCCTAGACGGGCAATTCAAGTTGGTCAAAGTGGTTTGCCGTTCCCGGTTCAGCTTCCCGTCGCGCCGGAGTCAAGCGTCGCGCCGGAAGCGTCGGACGGGGAGATAGATCAGGCTGCGCCGTCTCCGTACGGCGTTCCGCCGCTGGTCCCGATCAGCGCGGAGGAAGAATTCCGTTTGCGCGCGATCCTGAAAGAACGGAAGATCGACACGCTGATCCATTTTACCCGCCTCGAGAATCTGGCGTCGATTCTTAATTACGGCCTGATGGCGCGGCAGATGATCGAAACGGACGCGCGAATCGGACGCGTTCAAACGAACCAGCCCGAGCTCCCCTCCGAATGGCAGTCGATGATCGCGCTTAATATTTCTTTCCCCGATTATCGTTTATTCTATCGGATGCAGGAGCAGCGCGGTTATGAGTGGGTCGTATTGGTTTATGACGCGGCGCTGCTGACGCAGCAGTCTTTTTTCAGTTTTATTTTTCCGGCGGCGAATCTGATCCGGACGCCGATTTTTGCGAAAGAGATTGCGCCGCGGCTTCAGTCGGTTTCAACGTTCGAAGATTTATTTAAGGATACCGATACGGTACGCCGGCGGCTTCTTCAAATTCCCGACGCTTATCCGACCCATCCGTATTCGGAACTTCTGCTTCCCGAAACGATCGCGAATCAATATCTAAAAGAAGTTCATTTTTATAACGAGTATAAATTCGATCAGTGGTGTTTTCAGAATCAAGGCCTGGCCGGAATTATCGATAAAAACTTATGGCAGATCGGACTGACGTATTTTTCTCCGCGAATGGATTATGCGAATTGGCGAACGGCTTCGCGATGATATCAGAACAAAATTGAATCGAGTAGCGTCTTAATCAAAACGAGATTAGAATTGAATCAAATCAAGGCGGTAAAAATGAACAAAAGAATCTTATTGATCCCCCTTTTTATCATGATGCTGGCCGTTTCCGTAACGGCGGTCCCGGCGCAAACGGAGCTTTTAGCGCCGGATCTGGCTCAATCCGCGATTGATTCGCTGGCGATCGTCTGCCAAAATGTGAACGATTATTCGGCTGCGTTGAATTCGGGCGGCTGGGCCGGGTACGGAGATCCGCTCGAATCGTATGAAAAAGCGGCGGCGAATCTTGAATATATGTTAGGCGACGCGGGAAGCGTTTACGTGAATCGATTAAACGCGGTCTTACCGTATTTTACGGCGGATGCCGACGATATCGCTATCGTTGAAGCCGAATGTATCGCGGTAAGGCGCGATCTTCAGAATGCGCTGCTCAATCAAATGAATGAAATTGACTTTCAGTCTCAACAGGTGAACACGTTTGAGGATTGCGCCGCGTTCGGTTACTTTGTCAATGACGGCGTTTGCTTCCTGAACGGCAATATCGCTTATGACTACGGCGGGTACCTGATCGGCCGCTACAATGCCGACTGTTTCGACGAAGAGAACAATTATTATCCGAGTTCCTGCTGGTATTGTATTTATGGTAACAATGAAGAAGGCTGCAACGCGCGTCCCTGGTAGTCTTTGTAAATATCCGCCGGCCGAAATTTCAGAATAGAATGAATCTTTACGGAAAGAATCTCGAGTTTCGCCATCGGAACCGCTCGAATCCGGTTGTCGTGATTACTTTGCTGTTTCTTTGCGTTTTGAGCCTTTTCGTTTTGAAGTCCGTTTTAACGGATCGGCTCGTTTCGCCCTGGCTCCCGACCGCGGTCCCGACGCGGGAAGCCGCGTCGTTCGCGCTCGAAGGGGAAACGCAGTTCCGCGCAGGGAATCTTGAGAAAGCGATCGAGGCTTACGGCGTCGCGGCGCAACTTGAATCGGATAATCCTGAGTATCTTTGGAAACAGGGACGGGCGTTGGCTTACTTGACGTCGTCCCAAACAACGGACGCTGAGAAATCGGCCACGCTGAAACGCGCGGTTGATTTTCTCGAAGAAGGGTTGGCTAAGTATCCTGAGGATTCGAATCTTTTCGCTGTCCTGGCGTTGGTTTATCTCTGGTATGCCGATCCGGATTTATGCGGCGAGGAGCTGGTAGAAGAGTTCGCGGCGAAGGCTGAGGATAATATCCGCCGAGCGGTCGATTATGATTCCCGCAACGCGTTGGCGTACGCGATTTATTCAGAAATTTTGTTGGATCAGGCGAATTACGCCCGCGCGGAACAAATGCTGAGCCAGGCGCTGCAGTACGGCCCGGAATCCGGCGCGGACATGTTCGACGTGTACCGGGTTCAGGGAATATTGCTCGAATCCTACGGTCAGTACCGAAGCGCGATCGAAGCGTATTCGCGCGCGTTAGACCTGTCGCCGAACATGACTTTTTTGCAGATCCGGATCGGCGTGAACTGGCGTCAGATCGGGGAATACGACGAAGCGTTGGCGATGTTCGCGCGGGCGGCGCGGATTAATGATCAGCTTGGCGTCAGCGACCCGCTTCCGTATTTGGCGATCGGAAACACGTATTCGCAAAAAGGCGAGTTCTACGCCGCCGGGCTGAATATTAAAAAAGCGATCAGCATCAATCCGTATAATGCGGACGTTTACGGCCGGTTGGGCGTGAATTATTATAAAGCGCGGAACTATGAGGCGGCGATTGAAGCGTTAAAATGCGCGACGTACGGCTGCGGCGCCGATGAAAGCTGCGCTGTCCGCGAATGCGACGATCCGGGGAACCCGCTGATCGAGATGGAAGGACTCCCGCTTTCGGGATCCTCGGTCGTTTACTATTTTACTTATGTCGGCGCGTTAGCTTACATGCATACCAACTCGAACCATTATTGCGAGGACGCGGTGCGGATTTCCCGCGATATTCAGGCTCAGTACGCGAACGACGATACGGTCATGTTCATCGTGCGGGACGCGCAGAATATCTGCGCCCGGTATGGGATTCGTTAAGTGATGCGCGGAGACGGACGGCTGATTATCGGGATTACCGGCGGTATCGCCGCCGGGAAATCGACCGTAACGGCGATTCTCGAATCGTTCGGTTTCCGCGCGGTTGACGCCGATAAAGTCGCCCATTCGCTTTACCGGCGCGGAACCTTGGGCTATGACGCGGTCGTGACTGAATTCGGCCCCGGGATCCTTTCGGATGAAAACCGCGAAATTGACCGGCGTAAATTAGGCGCGATCGTTTTCAACGATCCGACGGCTTTACAAGAGTTGGAAAAAATAATTTATCCGTTGGTTAC
>JASBYO010000058.1 GCA_029983925.1 Flexilinea sp. | reverse complement strand
TTTTTATACGGATTGTATAAATAAATCTGTAAATTTTCGTACTCGTCTTTGGCGATATATTCTCTTTCGATATACGTCATACCGAGATTGACGATACGGTCATGGCCGAAGCCGATCGGCATTTCAGTCTTCGCGTCGTTTTTATCCGCGTAACGCGTCATAAAAACCCAAAAACCAGAAGAGGCGATGACTGAGCATATGACCGTCATAATCGTTTGAATCCATGGATCAATCATTAAATAGCCTTTCTTTACTAATCCGGCGCGAACGGAACGGTCGGCGATATTAACGCGTCATCCTGTTTCGTATAGATATGGTTCGGCGTTCGCGCCGGACTCAAATCCGGCTGCCAACGCTTCCGCGATTGAACTGACCGTTTTAGAAATTTCTTCGGAAAGAAACCTCTATTCTGCCGATGAAATCGCGGTTGTCGGAGCTTCCAGTCCGATAGCCAGGCGAACGCATTCCCGATCATTCAGGAACCGAAACGATTAAACGGCGTGAAAATGAACTTGCCATGATTGGTATTCGTCCGGTGCCTGGGGTACGGGTACGCCGACGTTCATCAAGGCGCTTCCGCTCAGGATACGATTTTCAAACCGATACATTCGTTTGGGATCGAGACCGATCAGGCGGACGAAATCGTATGGCGGGTTTCCGCGAGTTGAAAGCGTTACGACGCTGAGAAGTCCTTCCGATCCGTCTTCGGAAACGAACAGCCAGGCGGCCAGGCGATCGCCTGCGGCGGGATTGGACAGCCGATAATAATCTCCGGTTCGGATTAAACGCCAATACTTGTTATAATCTTTTACTTGCTGTTTTATTTTTTCTTTTTCTTCAGCGGTCAAATCGCTCAAATCGAGTTCGTAACCGAACGTTCCCGCCATCGCGACGGTCGCTCGGGTATCGAAATTTACGCTGCGCCCGGTTTGATGATTCGGTACGCTGGAAACGTGCGATCCGACCGCGGAAACAGGGTATGCGAACGACGTTCCGTGTTGGATAAAAATCCGGTCGATTGCGTCGGTGTTATCGCTGCACCAAATCTGCGGCGTATAGTACATCATTCCGGCGTCGAATCGACCGCCGCCGCCGCAGCAGCCTTCGATCAGCAGGCGGGGATAACGGGTAATAAGCCGTTCGAGAAGATCGTAGATACCGAGAACGTACCGATAGCGAACGGTTCCTTGTTCGGTTGAACGCGCCGCGGCCGACCAAACGTCGCATAAGCTGCGGTTCATGTCCCATTTCAGATAATCGATGTCGGCGCTGTCAAAAATTGCGCACATTTGATCAAAGATATTATCGACGACTTCTTTTCTTGAGAAATCGAGGGCGAGCTGGCTTCGGCTCCGGATCGGTTCCTTCCCGGGGATTGTCAACGCCCAATCGGGGTGCGCGCGGTAGAGATCGCTGTCTTCGCTTACCATCTCGGGTTCCATCCAAATACCGAATTTCAACCCGAGCTCGTTTATTTTTTTTACCAGGTCTTTCAACGGTCCGCCGAGTTTTTTTTCGTTCGCAACCCAATCTCCCAAACCGCGGAAATCGTCGTTTCGGTTTCCGAACCAGCCGTCGTCGAGGACGAGCATTTCGATTCCGAGTTCGGACGCTTGTTCGGCGATCGAAAGGATTTTATCGCCGGTGAAATCGAAATATGTCGCTTCCCAGTTGTTGATAAGTACGGGACGCTTTTTCAGCACATGTTCGCCACGGCAAACGTTATACAAAATTGTTTTATGAAAATTATGCGATAAGGGGGTAAATCCTGCCGCGCTGAAACTCATGATCACTTCCGGCGCGAGGAAAATTTCGTTCGGCCGAAGCGGATAACGGAATTCGTCGGGATGAATGCCGAGGACGACTCGGGTATGTTCGTATTGGTCAAATTCCGTTTCGGCTAAAAAATCGCCGCTCCAAACGAAAGCCAATCCGTAGCATCGTCCCGCGGTTTCGGTCGCGCCTTCTTCGGCGAGAATGATAAACGGATTATGTTGATGGCTCGAGACGCCCCGTTTGCTTCCGACGGAACGCACGCCTTTCATAGCGGAATTCTTTTCGAAATATCTTTCGCCGTTATGGCTGCCGGCGAAATGAATAAAATCGTATCGTCCGTGGATCAGGTCAAGACAGGCGGAAGCGGCTTTTTCAAGCACAACCGTATCGCTTCCGCGGTTGATAATCCGGACGCTTCGCGTAATAACGTCCCGCTCAGAGAGAACGCCGTAGAAAAGCTCAAGGCGAAGGCGGGTTCGCCGATCTTCCATGATGATTACCAGCGTTTCAGCCCGGTCCGCCGTCGCATGAACGGCGGGTAATCCGGGGATTTCATATTTTCCGTCCCGGATTTCATGCGAAACGTAACGAAGATCGCAGCTTGTTGAACCATCCGCATTCTGAACCTGAAGACAGGCGATCCTGAAATCGCCTGTTCCGCGACTGGGATACTCCTGCGGGAGAAAGTCGAGCGAAAATGTCCGGTCGTCAAGACCCGCGTCGCCCGGATTCGGCGAAAACGAGCGGTCGTCCGATCGAACAATATAATCGGCGGGATCCTGAATCGCAGGGCCGTAATAGAGGCGGAGCAGATACCCGAAGCGGTCGATTTTTATCTGGAGCGTTGTATTTTTCGTATTCAGCGAGAAAATATTCCGTTCATGATTAAATTCAATCGGCATAAAAAGTTGTTAAACTCCTGTTTCAACTTTGATTTGACGACGATTCGCAATCGTCGTCGTTTTCGTCCTGCGAGTTATGCAGATGATCGCGGTATAACCGCGGCGAGACGCCGACGTGTTTTTTGAAAATTTTGGAAAAAGCGAAAACGTCGGGATACCCGACGAGGCGGGCGATCTTTCCGATCGGATAAGCCGTTTCTTGGAGCATCGAGGCGGCTTTCCCCATTCGTAACGCCAGCAGGAACTCCTGCGGAGACAAGTTGACCTCTTTTCTGAACCTTGATGAAAGATGGCTGCGGTTGATTCCGATCATTTCAGCCAGGTCGTTAATTCGGATTTGTTCCATGTAATGCGTTGTGATGTAGTCGGCGGCCTGTTTTACGAAGGTCGAATACGGACGCCCAGACGCCGTTTTCCCGAAGCGGTCATTTTCGTGATCGTCAATAATGATCGAAATGAAGCGCATCAGTTCGGCGGTTCGGTAAAGATCGTCGGACAGGGTCAATTTTCTCCTGCGGAGAATATTGGTTACGCAATCCGAAAGTTCCCGGGTCCGTTTAACGTTTACGACGTGGTTCCGTTGCGTGAATCCCATGTTGGAGATGCACTCCGCTACGCCGTTTCCGCTGAAACCGATCCAGTCGTAAAACCAGGGATCTTCATGATCGGCTTCATAGTAAACCTCTTCGCCGGGGAAAATCAGGAAAGCCTGATTCTCCCCGATTCGATAAGTCATGGTTTTTGTTTTGTACGTTCCGCACCCTTTTTTTACCAGATGAATCAGGTGGGCGGAACGTTTATTCGGACCGTACGAATGGCCAGGGAGGCAATCTTCACGACCGCAATAATTCAGGTGATACTTGTCGATTCCGATATAACCGGTATCGTAATCGACGGTTCCCGATATTCGATCAATGAATGTTGCCGTCAACTGTGACCGGTAGCCTCGTAATCGGATTTCGGGGTCGATCATTCGTATTTTCGCCGTTTCGTTCAGAGTTTCCCGCCGGTTGTGGCGATGCCTTCGATGAATTGACGCTGGAAGAGGAGGTACAGAACGATCATCGGGAGGCAGGCCAGCAGCGAAGCCGCCATCAACTGCGGGAAGTTTGCGCCGTATTGCCCCTGCATCTTAGCCAGCGCGGCGGCAAGCGTTGTCGCTTCATTCCGAGGCGCGGCGATCATCGGCCATAACAGGTCTTTATAGGCGAAGACAGATGTGAAGATTCCGAGCGCGACCATGTTTGAGCGCGTCAGCGGGAGCATGATATGCAAAAACGTTTGCCCAATGTTGCAGCCGTCCAGTTTCGCCGCTTCTTCCAGGTCGCGCGGCAGTCCTTTGAACGATTGACGCATTAGAAACGTCCCGAACGCGGTCACGAGACCCGGAAAAACCAGGCCGAACATCGTGTTGAGCGCGTTAAGTTTGCTGATCATGATGTACTGTGGGATAACGAAAATCTGAGATGGGACCATCATCTGGAACAGAACCAGCGAAAAAGCGAAATCGCGCCCCGGAAAGTTGAGCCGCGCGAAAGCGTACCCTGCCATCGTCGCCGTTGCGACCGCCGTAATGACGCGCCAGAAAATCAGCAGAATCGTATTCTTATACAGCAGCAGGAAATTCATATTGGCGATAACCGTTCGAAATGAATCGATTCGCCATACGGACGGGAAAACGACGAACGGGTCGACGCTCGTCGATTCGGAAACGGATTTGAACGCCGTCAGGATCATCCATAAGAAAGGGACAAGCATGCTGATTGAAAAGACGATCAGGATCAGCTGAATCCAGACAGCGCTGCGCGTTTGAGTTTTAACCATGAGTTCGGACTCCTTTCATGACGCGGGTCAATTGTAGAAAACCCATTTTTTCTGAGCGATGATCTGGAAAATCGTTACGAACATGATCACCAGTAACAGCAGAACGACGATTGTCGATCCATAGCCGCGGTTCCCCTGTGTAAATGAGTAGCGGTAGAAGAGATAGACGAGCGACTGGGTCTTCGTTAACGCCGGGTTGGTGATATCGACGACCATGAAGATCAGGTCGAATACCTGGAGCGCGCCGATAACGCGCGTAACGACGACGAAGAAGATCGTCGGCGAGAGGAGCGGGAGCGTAATATTGAAAAACTGCCGGATTCCCGACGCGCCGTCGATCGAAGACGCCTCGTAATAGTCGTTCGGTATCTCCTGAAGGCCGGCAAGAAAAAGAACGATATTGTAGCCCAGGATCGACCAGATTCCGATTACTGCGATGGAGTAGATCGCGAAATTCGGATTGGAGATCCAATTTATTTTGGTTCCGAAAAGATTATTGAGCAGCCCGAACTCGGTATTATAAAGCCAACGCCAGACCATCGCGATCGCAGCGGGAGCGGCGATCATCGGCAGGAAGAAAATTGTCCGATAACCGGCGCGGAAGCGAATTTTTTTATTCAGCAATACGGCGAGAACGAGCGAAATCGCGATCGAGACGACGACTTCCGTAACGGCGTATTTCAGTGTGTTTGCCAAAGCCTGCCAGACGTCTTTATCGTTGATCAGGCGGACGTAATTTGACAGGCCGACAAAAATATTTCCCCGCCCGAAATCGCCGGTTTTGAAAAAACTTTGGTAGATCGTTTGAAAAATCGGAATGATATTCAATACGATCAATCCGACCATCGTGGGCAGGATAAAAAGCCACCCCCAGAAGAATTCTTCGCGACGCCGCAGCGAAATTTTTTTAATCGACGCCATATTTCCTCCTCAGTTGAACGTTTGAACGATGAGATTTTTCAAAAGGCTTTCGCCGGACACGCGAGAGCCTTTTGAAGCCGATTATGCGGAGCCGATTCGGATATCCGCAATTCAGTATCAGTATCGTTCTTCCGCCAGAATCCCGTTCATCTTTTCAGCGATCTCTTTCAGGGCTTCCGCCATCGTCTTTTCGCCGGTCCAGGCGGGACCCAGGTCTTGCTGGATCATCGTTTCCCAGACGGTCGTATTGCGCGAGTAGGGCCGGATGACGAGCGTTTCGTCCAGCATGTTCAGGTGGCCTTCGAGATTAAAGCCGGGAACGCTGTTTTTCCATGCGTCGGACGTGCCGATATATGCGGACATGGTCACGCCGAGCTGCGCCTGTTTTTCCTGCGCTTCTTTCGTCCCGAGGTATTCGATCAGGCTCCAGGCTTCGTCCGGGTTTTTCCCGTTTGCGTTCGCCGCCCAGCCGAGGCCGTTATAAATCGAGACGCGCGCTTCGGGTCCGGACGGCAGAACGGCGACATCAGCGTTCGCGGTCGTATATTCGTTATCGCGGAACGCCGGAACCATCCAGGAACCTTGGGTAATCATCGCCACTTTTCCGGATTCAAAGAGAACCTGGGTCCCGTTTTCGGAAATGGTCTGGAGATCGGGAACGGATCCCTCGCGCAGCATTCCTTCAATTACTTCCATCCCCGCGATCGTTTTCGGATCGGCTAACATCGATGTCTTTTTGTCTGCGCTGATAACCGCGCCGCCGTAGCTGTAAATGACGTTGTAATAGCTGTCCTGGTTATTGGAAGTATTAATCGCGTAGCCGTAAACGCTCTTATCTTCTTTCGTAAGCTGTTTCGCGACTTCGGCTAACTTTTCCCAGGTCCAGGTTTCGTCGGGATAAGCGATTCCGGCTTCGTCGAACATGGTCTTGTTGTACCACAGCGCGATCGTGTCGATATCTTTCGGCATGGCGTAATATTTTCCGTCGTACGTATAAAGGTCGACGATATCCGGGTAATAGTTTTCCATGTCGATGACTTCGCTCGCGGCGATCCGGTCGGTCAAGTCGAGCAGGATACCGTTTTCCATGTATTTTTGCGAGACGTTTGAATGCATCCAGAAGACGTCCGGGAGCGTTCCTCCGGACGCGCCGGCTTCGAGAACGGTCCAATATTCGTTCCAGGTCGTGACCTGAATTTCGGCGTCGATTCCGGTAATCGCCGACCAATCGTTCAGGATTTCCTGAAGCCCGGCCTGTTGATTCGTATCCCAGATCCCGACGATCAGTTTGTCCGCCGCGGAAACTGATCCTGCGCTGATCAGGGCGAGGACGGCGATTAGCGCGAAAGAAACGAAAATACAGAATTTTTTAATCATAAGGCACACTCCTTTGGCTTATTTAATGGCGTAAAAGAACAATTTGTTAATCTAATGTTAGCATGGATCGGAAAGAATTTATGGAACGATTTAAGTGAAAAATAGATTTTTGTTGGCAATTTGGAGCGCCGTTGTCAAGTCGGGAAACGGACGGATTTTTCCGAAGATGAAAAGAAAAGTGTCTCAAAACGAATTCAATTATGACTGAATTCGCCCGCTTATTTGTCAGCGCGTTGACCGATCCCCATCCGACCGTCGGTCGCAGGGGGCCTCAGCGCGCTGACTTTGAGTAAGTTTTATTTGGAGAAGGGGATTTGCAGCCGCAAATCCCCTTCTCACATACCATCCGCCCGGTTTTTCGGGCCGTTCGCAGAAGCCGCAGCATCGTTCACGCTGAATCAGAATGAAAATGCTTTGACAATATTCTCAAGAATGTTTTGAAAATCCGGCTTTTGGGACGGCCTCTTTTTCTTTCCTTAATTATTACGGGTTATGTTCGGAGGTCTGCTGGTGTTCCGTGCTCTTACGGATAATGAGCGTCGCGCCGTGTAGGTAATGACTGGCGGGAACGGCCGGGTTTTTCATCCGCCGTGTCAGAACGTCTACCGTAATATGCCCCAGCTGCGAACGCGAAATGCGCATCGTTGTCAGCGGCGGCGTGTTGATCGCGCTGAACGGGATATCGTCGATCCCGATCACGGAAACGTCTTCGGGGACGTTAATTCCGTGTTCCTGGAGCGCGCGGATCGCGCCGATCGCGATCGCGTCGTTATCGGCGAAAAAAGCTTTGGCCGGCAGCGTATCCCCATGCAGATTAAGGTAGTTCATCATGTCGCCGTAGGAGCCTTCAAGCGTCGGCGTCAGCGAAATCGTGACTTCCGGCGTCAGTCCCGCGCTCTCGATCGCGGCTTCAAAGCCGCTCCGCCGTTCGGTAAAGTTAGAAATCGGGACGGCTGACCGGAGATGTCCGATTTTCCGATGCCCGATTTGACAGAGATACTTAACGGCGGTATAAGCGATCGCCTCGTTCGCCATGACGACGCTGTCGATATTATGAAAGCGCATGGAATGATCCACGACGACGACCGGAGCCGGGAACGCTTCGATCGTTTCGAGCTGCGAATCGTTCAGCTCGGAAGCGATCAGGATCATTCCGCGCGGGTTTTGTGCCGCGACGCGGTCCAACTCGGCCGTCAGCGTATCATGATTGCAGTTGACGATCGTCAGGTTGATATTCTGGAGCGTAAAGTCCTTCTGAATCTGATCGATAATCGCGGCGATAAAGCCTTGGTTTTCCTCAACGATCATGCCGTGTTCAGTATATTTGATCAGGAATACGCTGCCGAAAGTTTTTCGTCTTCGTTCTTTCGGGAACGTATATTTCGATTCGATCAGGTAGCGTTTGACGCGTTTTCGCGTCTCATCGCTGACGCCGACTTTGTCGTTGAGGACGATCGACACGGTAGCGGGGGATACGCCTAAATTTGCGGCTATTTCTCGGATCGTTAGGCTCTTCAATGATTTTATTTGCCTTTCGTTTCAATAAATGATTTGAATCCCTGGAGGAGAAGATCGGCGACAGCCGCGCCCGGGTCAAGGATATCGCGCGATTGTTCCCCGCGCCCGCCCGCGCGCCCATGTTTCGCGAGCATTCCTTTCGTCGCAAGGAAACCCTCATGCGCGGCGGCGGCGGCTTTAACGGCGGTCTCGGTAATCGGTTCTCCGGCGGCGATCGACGACCGCATGGCTTCGATCGCAGGCGCAAGCCCGTCTAAAAACGTTTTATCGCCGAGTTCGGCTTTCCCGCGCGATTGAACGCCGTCGAAGTACGCCTGGAAAAATTCAGGCAGTTCGCTATCTTCAATCGATTCGATGCCTTTGAATTTCTTTCCGATCGCCATTAATCCGGACGCCATCAGCGTCCCCATTGTCGAAGGTACGGCGTTCGACATCGCTTTCCCGGCGCCGTAAGCCGTTTTCCCGAGGTCGGCTTCGTCCGATCCGGCGGCGTTATCGGCGGCGGATCGGAAGCCGTCCGACATGGTTAGACCCAGATCGCTGTCCCCGACAATACCGTCGAGGTCAATCAGGAAATCCGCGTTCTTCCCCATCATTTCCGCCCAGACTTGCAGCAGGTTTTTTAAATCGGCAGTCGTGAACATCATCGTCCGTCCTTAGAATTGCGCTTGTTTAAAGAACGGCGTATCGACCGGCGCGGCGAGAAGTTCTTTTAATTCGTCGTCGACCTTGAGAAGCGAAATCGAAAATCCCGCCATCTCCATCGAGGTCGCGAATTCGCCGACGTATGCATGGTAAACCTTTATCCCTTTGGAATCCAGGATTTTATGAATTTGGCGATAGACGACGTACTGTTCTTCGAGGGGCGTTCCGCCCAGTCCGTTGACGAGAACGGCGACTTCGTCGTCTTTCGCGTACGGAAGGTCTTTCAGAATGCTGTCCATCATTTCGGAAACCATCTCGTCCGCGCTGATCATCTTTCCGCGGCGGATACCGGGTTCGCCATGAATCCCCATTCCGATTTCAAGCTCGTCTTCGGCTAATTCGAACGACGGGCGGCCGACGCGCGGAACGATACAGGGGGAGAGCGCGACGCCCATCGTCCGTACGTTCGCGCAGACTTTTTCGGCTACGGCCTTGACTTCGTCGAGCGATTTTAACTTCGCGGCGGCGGCTCCGGCGCATTTATAAACGAAAAAGATTCCCGCGACGCCGCGGCGCGTATTCTTCTTCCCTTCGGCGAGCGGTTCGCCGGAGGCGACGTCGTCGCCGGCTACGACCGACTCGACGCGGATATCGGCTTCAAAATCGGCCATCTCGGCCGCCATATCGAAATTCAGGATATCGCCGCCGTAATTCCCGTAAATATAGAGGACGCCCGCTCCCTGGTCGATTTCTTTCGTCACTTCAAACATCTGTTCCGCGCTGGGAGACTGGAAAACGTCGCCGATCGAGCAGCCGTCAAGCATTCCGTCGCCGACAAATCCCAGGAACAGCGGCAGGTGACCGGAACCGCCGCCGGTCGCGATCCCGACTTTTCCGGGGTGTTTCCGCGCGTTGACGAGGCAGTGCAAATCGCCGTTTACATAAGCGACTTCGTTCGGATGAGCCGCGTAAATCCCTTCGAGCATTTCGGGAACAAAATTCTTCGGGTCGTTGATAATTTTCTTCATGTCAGAGTTCTCCTTAGATTTAGAATTCGGTGATTTTGATTTCGATTTGTTCGGATTCATCGTAGTTAATACAAACACAGTCGTTCATATAGGTACGGTTCGGTAAGGCAATCAGACAATTCACAACCGGTTTATCGATCGCGAAGGGGCAATAATGCCAAACGCCGGTCCAAAGCTGGACGACGGTTCCGGCAGGAACGATAAACGCTTCGGTCAGTTCCGGTACTTTTGCGTTTGATGCCGGCGCGACATGGATGATTACGTCTCCGTCGATCGGCAGCAGGATTTCGCCGGTATCGTTATGATATTCCGCGGTGGTAACGACGTAACGTTCCGGTTTGCGGACTGTCAGCGGCGAGAAACCGACCGGGACGCTTTTCGCGACCGGGAACTGGATCCGATCGGGGTAAAATCCGCCTAAATTCAAGCCTTGGGGATTCAGGAAATCGCAATATGCGCCGAACGGCTCGAACGCTTCTTTTGATAACTTCTGAGCGAGAATTGTTTTCATTTCGTTTAACCTTTCTTTTGTTCCCGAATGATTTTCGGAATATTGATCGCGGTGAGGACAAGAATCAGGATCAGTCCCCACGCGAAGGTTTTGATAAACGCGTTGATTCGGAGGATATTAAACGCTGAAGAAACCAGCTGCAGCACGATGATCGAGAAGAACACGCCCTGGACTTTTCCGTCGCCGCCGTTCGGATCGACGCCGCCGAGAACCGCGATCAGAAGCGTCAGCAGCGTATAAGAAGACCCGTAGTCCGATTTTGCCGAATTATAATGAGACGCCATCAAAATCCCCGCGGTTGAACCGAGTATCCCGGACAGGATATAGGCGGTTATCGTCGTTTTCAGGATGTTGATTCCCGTAAACGAGGCGGCGACGCGATTCGTCCCCATCAGGTACAGCTTTCGTCCGAAAACGGTCTGGTTCATCAGGTAGCTCAGGACGATGACGATTAGGACGAATACGAAGGCGGAATATGGAATGACGCCGACGAAGGTCGCGTTGGCGATTTTAGAAAACGCTTCCGGGAGCCCCGTAATAGCGGGCCCTTTCGTAATAATCAAACTCAGTCCGGAAAAAACCTGGAGCCCGCTCAGCGTTACCAGCATCGCCGGTATTTTCACGTATCCTAACAGGACGCCGTTAAACGCGCCGCAGAGGACGCCGCCCGACAAGGCGCCGAGAACTCCGAGCGTGATTCCGAACGGCGTTCCGCCGAGCCCGAGCATGACGACGGCCGCGATAATCCCGGAAAGGTTGGCGATCCCGACCAGGGAAAGATCGATCCCGCCGGAAATCATGGCGATCATCATTCCGAACGCTAAGATACCGTATTCGGGGAGCTGGACGAGCATGCTTTGCAGATTTGCGCTTCCGAGGAATTTCGGACGGTGGACGCCCATGGTGATGACGATCAGGACCGACAATCCCAGCAGGATCAGGGTATGCTTATCGATCGATTTTACGAGTGATTTTTTAGGTGCCATGTGGTTCCTTTCCCGCTCAGATTTTCGCCTGCTCAGCGATGCGCTTGGCGCGGATCGAGGTGATCGACGTGCCGAAAACGATAATCATGCCGACGACGAAAGTTTGGAAATGCGTCGGAACGCCTAAAATGATCAGGTTGTTCTTGACGAGCGCGAGAAGGGCGACGCCGAGAATCGTACCGATGACGGTTCCGTGTCCGCCGGTGATGCGCGTTCCGCCGATGACGACGGCCGCGATAACCATCATTTCTTCGCCCATCAGGACTTTCGGATCGGCAACGCGCATCAGGATCATATAAGTAATCGCGCCGGTTCCGGCGAGGATTCCCGAGAGGATATAGGTAAAGAAGCGCGTTTTGGCGACGTTGAATCCGACGACGTGCGCCGCCTGAATATCGCCGCCGATCGCGTACATGCCGCGCCCGATCATCGTATGGCGCAGCATCAGATGAATCAAAACGCAGAGGATCGCCGGAATGAGGATCAGCGCTGTCATGGAATATTCGTTGCCGGCGGGGTTCGTATAGCTGAATATCGAAATCCGGTGCATCGTGTCGATCTTTTCGGGCAGATCCGTATAAATTTTCGTTCCGAGGAAGGCGAGCGTCGCGCCGCTGGTCAGCGAGCTGACCCCGAGCGTCGCGATTAGCGGCGGAATTTTGATAATCGTGATCAGGAAGGCGTTCAGCGCGCCGAACGTCGCGCCGATTAAGATCCCGATCCCGTAGGTAATCGGAACGGAATCGATTCCGGTTGCCAATAGGAACTTGATCGTCGCGATCATCGTCAGGCAGGAAACGGCCGGGAACGAGACGTCGATTCCGCCGGAAACGATAACGATCATTTCGCTCAGCGCGAAAATCAACGTGACCAGCATCGTACGCAGCAGGTTGATTCCGGTTGCCGGTGAAATGAAAGTCGGGTTGACCGCGCCGATAATTAACGCGAGAAGGAGAATAATATAAACGACGATCGCTTCGTTACTAAGGAGTTTTTGTTTAATTTTTGCGTTCATAAATTCGATCTCCCTAATCGCTAAGCATCTTGGATAACGACGTTTCGTCAACGTCTTTCGTATCAACGGTCCGAACCGCCTTCCCGTCGTGCATGACGATAATCCGGTTGCAGTTTTGAATCAGTTCGGCCAGGTCGTCGGAAATGATGATAATCCCGACGCCGTCCTTCGCCAGCCCGTGCAGGAATCGGTGAATATCGGCTTTAGCGCCGATATCGACGCCGACCGTCGGCCCGTTCAGGATCAGGATGCGCGGACTCGTATTCAGCCATTTGGCGATGACCATTTTCTGCGCGTTACCGCCCGAGAGCGTCCGGATCGGCGCTTCTGCGTCTTTCGCGTTGCAGCCGATTGTCCGGATCCATTCGATCGTATCGTTCAGCATTATCTTCTCGTCGACTTTCCCGCGGATAAAATATTTTTTGAGAGAGGCGGCGGTCGTGTTTTCCTGAATCGAACGGTTGAGGAAGAGCCCCTGCGTCAGGCGGTCTTCGGGA
This sequence comes from Flexilinea sp., assembly GCA_029983925.1. Taxonomy (GTDB): domain Bacteria; phylum Chloroflexota; class Anaerolineae; order Anaerolineales; family Anaerolineaceae; genus Flexilinea. Next base: position 3,225 of record JASBYO010000058.1, on the reverse strand, counting down.
ACGTAGCCGATTTTATATTTTATCGCGTCGTCGATCGAACGGATTTCGATTTCCTCTCCGTTCAGGAAAATCTTCCCTTCCGTCGCGGGAGCGACGCCGAAAAGCGCGTCTCCGACCGCGCCGCGTCCGGAGCCTAAAAGCCCGGTAATTCCGAGCACGTCCCCTTTCCGAATTTCGAAAGATATGTCGGAGAATTCGCCGTGCCGGGTCAGTTTTTCAACGCGGAAGATTTCTTCGTCGGATTTTTCCGGTTCGTAAGTTGTTTCTGTGATTTCCCGCCCGGTCAGGTCGCGGATGAAGCTCCGACGGGTATAGCCTGACGCCGGTCCGCTGGAGATTTTTTCGCCGTTGCGGAGGACGGTAATTTGTTCCGCGATATTGAAGATTTCGTCAATTTTGTGATTGACGATCATAATCGCCATATTTTTATTTCGTAAGTTTTTGATAATTTCGTTAAGCGCGTCGACTTCTTTCGCCGTCAGCGAAGCGGTCGGTTCGTCGAGGATCAACAGTTTCGCGTCGTTGATGATTGCGCGGCAGATCGCGACCATCTGCTTATTCGCGACGGAGAGATTTTCGACGAGGACTTCCGGATCGAGGTCCGCGCCGATTCGGCTCATCGCTTCCGCAGCTAACGATCGCGCTTCCGTCCAGTTCATGCGTTTCGCGCCGGTCAGAACTGAATGATTGATTGAGATATTTTCCGCGACCGAAAGGTTCGGGAAGATCGCGAAATCCTGATAGATGACTTGGATCCCGGCGTCGATCGAGCTTTTCGGCGTGAGCGATTGGACCGGGTCCCCTTCGATCAGGATTTGTCCCTTGTCGGGTTTGTAGATACCCGAAATAATTTTGATCAGCGTTGATTTCCCGGAACCGTTTTCCCCCGCTAAGCAGTGAATCTCACCGCGGCGGATTTCGAGGTCAACGCCGTTCAGCGCATGAACGCCTCCGAAAGATTTACGGATGTCTTTTAACGAAAGGAAAACATTGGACAAAGGGCTCCTCCTTCTTTTTCGGCGAGTGTGATGAGGAAGCGACGAAATCGGCGGTTCGGAATTCCCGTTCGACCGATTTCGTCACTTTGAGTAATCAATTCAGCTGAAATCAGCGTTTGTGATTAGAAATCGACTGCCGGATCGTCGACGTTGTCTTTATTAACGTCGATCCAAGCCTGACCATAGAGGACTTTTCCGTCGAGTTTCAGGTTGTCGTAGCCTTCGATCCCGAGATCTAAACCGTCGGTAACTTCTTTGCCTTCGAGAATGTTGACGGCGAGCTGGACCATGGCCTTACCGGCGAGGGCGGGATCCCAGAAACCGACCGTATCGATCGTACCTTCTTTAATGTATTTCCCGGAAACGGAAACGAGCGACGTTCCGACGATATGGACTTTCCCGGAAAGACCGAGTTCCTGAACGGCTAAAGCGGCGCCGGCGACGTCCGGCATCGCGGAACCCTGGATCCCGGTGATATTCGGGTTGGCGGTCAAAGCTTCTTTGACTTTTTCATACGAGAGGGTCTGATCGTCTTTGGTTTCGATGCGGTCCGCGGCGAGTTTCATGTTCGGGAAGTTGGCTTCCTGATAAGCGATCGCGGCGTCGGTCCATTGCATATGCGATTCGGAGGTCAGACCGCCGACTTCGAGGAGATATTCGCCTTCGCCGCCCATTAATTCGCCCAAGCGCGCCATGAAATGTTCGCCATAGGCTTCGTTATCGAACGCTTCGATATCATAGTCAATATTTTCCATACCGGAAGCTTCATGGGAGATAACGAGAATACCGGCTTCGCGGGCTTTCTTAAGAACCGGTTCGAGCGCTTCGGTTGAAAACGGAACGACGCAGATAGCGTCGACGCCCTGGGCGATCAGGTCTTCAATGAATTGAGCCTGGAGCGCGCCGTCGCCTTCCGACGGACCGGTATAGAACGCGTCGACGCCGGTTTCTTCGGCGTATTCGTTGACGCCGACTTCCATTCTCTGGAACCAGGCGATACTCGTCAGCTTCGGAACAACGGCGATCGTATAATCACCGTCGGCAAAGACGGGGACAATTGCGCTAAACGATAAAACGAGCGCGAGCAAAACGATAAGGAAACTCTTTTTCATTTCTACACCTTTCAGATATTTTTTCATACCCGCTGGCTAAACAAACTGACGGAATTTTACTAAATCAGCGGTTATGTTAATGTGTGCGTTTAGTATAACATCGCCAATTCGCTGTGAATTCGTCTAAACAGAATCCGCCTTCAAGTTAGGACTAATGTCATCTTAAGATAGTGAATTTTGTAAGATATGACGTAAGGACGGATGATTTCCGAAACGAATTTTATTGCGGCTGAATTCGTTTCCCCTATCGCGTATCGCGGGGACATTGATTGCCCTTACGGGTACGGACAGTTTCCTGTCCGTCCGAAGGGCTTTTCTTACGCGCTGAGATTCCGGTTCCCGGTCGTTTTACGCGCCGCTCCTGTTTCGGCGTTATGCTCGATGAAAATAAGATAGCTCAAGACGATTAGAAAAAATACTTTGACGATTTTCTCCGGATGCTTTTGGCCCTTGTCTTTGGGGGCGGTCTCTTCCGGGAAGAAAGACTTAAGCTCTTTTACTCCGTCGACGCGCTTTGTTTGATCGCCGCGTTTTGACGAGCGAGTTTACGGCGGATCGCTTTCTCTAATTGGATCAGCCGCGGACGATTAAACCGTTGGATCCAGATAAACGGAAATTGACTGATCAGGTAGATTGAGGATAACCCGACCAGGATCCAAAAGCAAGTCCGGCTGTCCTCCGCGAAGAGGCTGTACAGGACGAAGATAAAGCCGAAGACGCCGAGGAGAAAATGAACCGTCTCGCCGCGGCAGGTTTGCAAAATAAACGTGCGGATATATTCGGGATCGTCAAAGCTGGCGATTTTTCCTTTATCGAAATCACGTTTGTTCTGCGGCAGGTGGTCTTTCCATTTGTGCAGCTGCAGGAATTTGTAGACGGAGGCTTCGAAGGGCTGTTCCTTGAAGGGGAATTTTTCAGGCTGATAAAAATGAAGCGGGATAATCGTATTGATGATCCTGGCGCCGTTCAATCCTAATAACAGTATCGAAAGCAAATAGCCGATGATGATGATTTTCAAATTCTCCTCAAAGTATATACGGGAATCCGGACGGTCGGTCCGCGATTCGGGGTTTATGGGAGAATTATAATAGGATATGATGGAAATTAGAATAGGC
>JASBYO010000057.1 GCA_029983925.1 Flexilinea sp. | reverse complement strand
GATCTCGGCGACCGCGTTGTCTCGAAAGCGCTCGACGATCGGAGCGGCTGCGCTCTCGCCGTCGAAACGATCAAGGCGTTAAAAGCGTCCAGCGGCGTTGCCCCGAACGAGGTCTATTTCGTCTTCTCGACGCAGGAAGAAGTCGGGCTGCGCGGCGCGAAAACGTCAGCTTACGCCGTCGATCCGGAAGTTGGCGTCGCTTTGGACGTAACGCTGGCGGCGGATCAGCCGAACGGGCCGCAAGGCAATATGGTTTTAGGCGCGGGACCCTGCCTGAAAGTCCGCGACGGCTCGCTGATCGCTCATCCGGGCGTCAACGCCGCGTTTAAAGCTGCCGCAAAACGCGCCGGAATTCCGCTGCAGATGGAAGTGCTGCGCTTCGCCGGAACGGACGCGGGCGCGATTTCCGGTACGCGCTCCGGCGTACCGTCGACGTGTTTGTCGCTTGCCTGCCGCTACGTTCATTCCCCGTCCGAAATGATCGATATGAACGACTTTTCGCGGGCGGTGACGCTGCTCGGCGAGTTTTTATCAAAGCCGATTGCGCTTTAATATCGGAGAACCTGAACCGCGGGACCCGAAGAAGGACGTTGCGTCTGTCGGGTTCCGTTCGAAAACTGACGGGAGGACTGGAAGCGATGAAACGAACGGCTGATCCTTCGCGATTGAAACGGCGCGGACGGCTCCGGATTATCCTGGCTGCGCTGCTTCTCGCTGTGTTCGGAAGCGGCTGCGTTCCGGAGGCGGACGGCGGCGCGACCGATACGCCGGAGCCCGGCGGGCGGGAAACGTTAGAGCCGACCGAAGAAACGGTCGATTTTGACGCGACCGCGACGGCGGATCAGGCGGAGCGCAACGAACAGGCGCTGTTTGAGACTGTCGAAACGGCGACGAAAGAAATTCTCGTTTGGCTCCCGCCGCAGTTTGATCCGTCAACCCAAGCGCAAGGCGCGACAACGCTCGGCGACCTGTTTACCGAATTCATGAGCGAAAACCAGAATATTTCTATCAACTATCGGATTAAGGATACGAGCGGGGAAGCGTCCGAACTGAATATGCTGTCGCTGGCGGCGGACGCGGCGCCGAACGTCGTTCCGGCGCTGGTTATCCTCGATCGGAACGATATGATGACCGCGGTTCAGAAAGGGCTGGTTTACCCGATCGAGACGGATCTCTTCTCCGAGGCGGAAACCTGGTTCCGTTTCGCGCGCGAATCGGCGTTCGTCGATAACGTTCTATATGGAATCCCGGTTGCCGGCGATCCGCTCGTTTTAGCGTACCGGCCTGCTTTGACTGGGCCGGACATGAACAATTGGGACGAGATCCTGACGCGCGGGCTGCCGATCGGATTCGAACCGAACTCAGTTACCGATTTATTCGGATTATTTATTTACGTATCTTTAGGCGGAAGGACGACGGACGAGCAGGGCAAGCCGTGGCTGGATCAGGAGATATTGACGCAGACGCTGAATTTTTTCCTGAACGGGGGCCAGAAGGGCGCGTTCCCGCCGGCGATCGCGAAAGATTCGAACGTCGGGCAAAGTTGGAAACAGTTTACCGACGGAACGTACCAGATTACCGTTACGCGTTTTTCGCAGTACAGACATAATCGCCGGCCTGATTTTATCGCGATCCCGCTTCCGCGTACCGACAATTCGAGTCCGTATCCGCTCGTTAATACCTGGAACGTCGTCATAACGGCGCGAAGCCCCGAGATACAGGAATTGGCGATCGAGTTGGGAAAGGCGATCGCTACGCCGGAATTTAACGATCGCTGGACGTTTTCGGGCGGGTACCTTCCGGTTCGGAATACCGATTTGACGAATTGGGGCGCCGATTCGGGATACGAAGGGGTGTCTTTGATGAGCGAGAAGGGCGCTTTAATTCAAAGCGGGAATATTATCGCGAAGCTTGTCCCAATTTTAAACAGCGCGATATCCAAGGTGATTCAAACGACAATGACGCCGGAAAAAGCTGCCGCCGAAGCGATTGAAGCGGTGAATTGACGGACCGGCGTCTTTACCGGAATAAAGAATCCTTTATTGCGACGGATTGGAAAATTGTCAATAATGAAAGATCAGATACCTTTTAGCCGAAATTTTTCCTCAATTGCGACGATCGTCTCGATCATCTTTATTATGATTATTTTTTCGGCGATTATTGTCCGCGACCCGAGCCGGGATGCCGGCCGCGGTCCGACTGCCGCGACCGAAGAAATCGGGCTCGACAGCGAAGCGGCCCCGGCGATCCGGGAAAACGGTTCCGGCGATGATGAATCCGACGGGGAAATCGTGATCCCGGCGGCGACGTACGTTCCGGCGCGCTTGTCCCATCTGGACCCGGAATATTTCGAGAACCAGACAGAAACGAACGGGATTATTATCGGCGGTACGGTGATCGCTGTTTTGATATTTTTCTCGGTTCTGATTCTGTTGATCCTTGAGCGAATCCGCGACAACGGGGTTCATGAGAAATAAACGGAAACCGTTTTTCTATAAAGAGGAAAAGCGCAGGAGCAGCGCGATCGGGACGATCCTGATTTTTATTTTAGTCGCCTTTATTTGGGTCGCGCTCGTTCCGACCGCGCGCCAAATATTTTTTCCGCCGCTTTATCCGGTTTATGCCTATATACGGGGCGTCATACTGCGCCCGCGCCGTCCGCAAGCGCGCGAATTCCTGAATCAGCCGATCTACGAGGTTCCCGAACTCCCGGACGCGGAAGTTATTTTCGCCGATAGTCTTGAGGCGCTTCAATCGGTTTTAGCGGACGAGGCCGACGCCGGCGAATCGGACGGGACTTCCGGATTAAACGGAGCCGAGCCGACCGCAACGCCGACGGCAGGGATTAACTGGGTTTTCGTCGATCGGAAAAACGACGCGCCGCCGGTTGAGACTGAATTCCCGGTTATCCAGGATCAGGCGCGGCTGCTGACGCTGCCGACGTTTGAACGGGCGGACCTGATGAACGACGGTCCGGCGGCTTTATCGACCGTTTTACGTTTTTTAGGGCATACGACGAACCAGTACGCGATTCAAGCGAAGCTGCGCCCGGGGTATCTGTCCGCGCCGGTCGGTATTCCGGATCTGGCGGCTTACGTCGCCGGGAACCATCCGGAATTGGCGACGTTGTCGCGTCTGAACGGCGGTTCCGATCAGCTGTCGACGATCCTCGCCGCCGGACTTCCGATTATCGTCCCGTTCAGCAGTACGGCCGCGTTCCCCGCGTTTCCGGACGACGACCGCCGCGCGCGCCGTTTCGCCGTCGTTTTCGGAACGGACGACGCGGCGGGAACGATCGCGTTTCGCGATCATTCTCAAGCGGACCGGTTGGATTTTCCGGCGGAAGATTTTATGCGGGATTGGTACGCGTTCGGACGCGAATATCTCGTCGTTTACCGGGATGATCAGTCCGAAGCGCTTATGGCCGCGCTCGGCGAAGACCTGGACGAACGGCGGAACCTCGAACGTTCGCTCGATAAGTTCCAGACCGACGCCGCCAACATTCCGCAGAACGTTTTCACATGGCTGAATTTAGCACGGGCGAACGCGGCCGCAGGTCGGTATCGCGAGGCGTTGGCAAACTTCCGCGCGGCGAGCAATTTGGATCTCCCGGATCGCGCCGCCGCGTTTTATCCGTTCCTGTACGACGTTCTGTTTCATAGCGGATGCGCCGACGAGTTGATCGCCTGGGCAGATTACGGATTAAAATTAAATCCCCGATCGCTTCCAATCCTGCTTTGGAAAGGCTGGGGGTACGTATTGCGGGGTGAAAATCGCGCGGCGGAGGAAATTTTTGAACGGGCGGCGCGGCTTGCTCCTGAGGATCAGGAAGTTCGCTACGCGCTGAAATATATTTCCGAATATCGTTAGCCTTATTCTGTATCGATTGAAAGAAGGAAGCTGTGGAGAGTCAGAAGTCGAAAAAAACGCTTATCGTCATTGTCGGAATCGTTATTCTTGCACATATTGTTTTCTGGGGCCTGGCGGCATGGCTTTATTTTAAGTTTGTCCCCTCGATCCGGGAACGCGCCTCGACGCGCAGCGAAACGACGGCTGCCGAACTTCGCGAAGACGCGGGACGGACCGTTTCGACTTTTCCTACGGCTGAACCGGAATCCGCCGGCGATTTTCGCGGTCAACCGGCGTCATCCCCAACCGAAACGGCGCTTTCGCCCGCTTCCACGGAAACAGCGGATTCGGGAGATCAAGCCGACGCGGTTGATGAACCTTTGGAAAGCCGCGTTTATATTACGGCCGGCGATCTAAGCGAGAACCAAAAGAAAGTCATCGCGTATGTTGAAAAAGTCCGCGGGCTGACGACGGACGAACCGTTGCGGATCGTTTTCATGACGCGGGACGAGCTTCAAGCCGAAATCGTCGAATCTTTTAAATCGCAGCTGAGCGACGAAGATATCGCGGATGAGCGCGGGATGCTGAGCCTGTTCGGGTTTATTCCGGAAGATTTCGATATTAAAGATTTCTATACGCGGCTCTATACGGAACAGATCGCCGGATATTACAATAACCAGGAAAATATCATGATGCTGCCGCAGGAAGCGGATGAGAGCGAGATCCTGCGGACGCTGAGCCACGAGTATACGCATTTCCTGCAATTCAGTAACTTCCCGGAATTAAAGAAATATTATGACGGCGATTATTGCCGGGCGAACAACGAATCGTGCCTGCTCGGACGCGCTGTGATTGAAGGCGACGCGGTATTGACCGAAACTATTGTCGGACAGGATCGGGATATGATGCGCTTGATGCGCCCGGGGCGGGAAGAAAAGAGCCAAGAGGATTCGTTCTTCAGTCAAGCGCCGCTTTTTTATCAGGAATCGATCCTGATGGATTACAGTTACGGATTTACATTCGTGTATAACTACTTCATGCGCGACGGATTCGACGGCGTTAACAAGCTGCTTCTGGATCCGCCGGCTTCGGCCGAACAGCTTATTCACCCGGAGAAATACGGAATCGACGAGCCGATTTCCGTTTCGATCGATATTTTTGACGAAGTTTTTGAGGCGGACGGCTGCGAATTGGTCCAACTGAACGTCATGAACGAGCTTGATTTGCGGTGGATGATGACGCTTGGGATTGAGAAACGCTGGCGCCTCGACGCCAAGACGGCGCTGCGCGCGACCGAGGGCTGGGGCGGCGGCGCGTTTCGATTCGGGCGCTGTTCCGGGGAGGGTTTCCTTTTCTCCGAGACGCAGTGGGACTCGCGGCGAAACGCGAACGAATTTTTCGACGCGATGGAAGACTACTTGAACGCGCGCTTCGGAAAATCGGACGCGGCGAGCGGCTGGGTTTCAGCGGGACGGCGCGTCCGGCTTGAATCGTCGGATAACAGCGTGTTTTTTATGATTGTTCCGGAAGATTTCGATCTTGACGAGATTGAGACGCTGATCGGGGAGATCGGTTATTCTGAGGACGTAGCGTTATAAAGCTCAGCGCTCAAAAACGACTTGCCCGCCGAAGAGCGTTTTCAGGACCGGGATTTCCTTGATTTCATGCGGCGCGACTTCGGCGGGATCGGCTTCGAGAAAGGCCAGATCGGCCGCTTTCCCGACGGCGATCGTTCCGCGAAGGTTCTCGTCGCGGCTGAGATAAGCGCCGCCGAATGTATGCGCTATCAGCGCCCGGTCGGCGCTGATTCGTTCATGAACCAGCGTATGATTGACGGCTGCATGAATCGACAAAAGCGGATTGCAAGGCGTCACGGTACAGTCTGAACCGAGCGCGACCGGAACGTTCTGATCCATAATCGACGCGACCGGATCAACGCGGTGAGCGCGTTCTTTCCCGAGCAGATCGTAATAGGTGTCGTGCGCCCAGTAATGGTTGAAGGCGGGCTGCGCCGAGACGCAGACGCCGAGCCGTTTCGCCTTCTGAATCTGGGCGGCGGTCCCGAACGAAAAATGTTCAATTCGATGACGAAGCCGTTTTTGCGGGTTGGTGCGGATGACTTTCTCGATGACGCGTAAAAATTGTTCGCTGGCGCGGTCTCCGACGCAGTGCAGCCCGATTTGAAGATCTTCCGCATGAGCTTCGCTCATGAACGCTTCCAGTTCTTCATCGCTGAAATAAAGGATTCCGTCATTGTCGGGCAGATCGGTATACGGCTCGAGCATCGCGGCCGTATGAGGGCCGGTGTCTCCGTCTAAGAGGACCTTGCCGCAGCCGCCGATTTGTTTCAATCCGGCTTTTTTGACCATCTGGACGTTATGCGTCTGTGTAAAAATTTTTAAGTCCAGCGGCAGACAATCGCGGTATTCGATCAGTTCGCTCAACTCATCCTCGTCGATCAGCGCGTGAATCGAGGTCACGCCGTGAGCGACGGCGATTTCGGCCGCCTGTTTCCAGCTCATTTTAAGAAATGGGGAGCGGCGGTAACCGTTTTTCATGAAGTTATATAATTGGCCGTTGGCGGCGCCGCAGATTTCGCCGTTGAACGCGCTGTCGATGAATTCGCATTTCAGTTCACAGCGGAAGCAGTCGACGTTCTTGAGATGGACGCCTGCGGTTCGAAGCGTCATGCGTGTCGTTACCGACATATGCCCGGTGCGGTCGGTAATTTGGATCAATCGGTTCGGCGCGACGCGTTCTAATTCTTTATCGCTGATCCGTTCAGATTCGCTCAGGATATCGTACTCATAGTTGAAAGCGATCAGCGGTTTATTTCGGCTGATCAGCGTATTTTTGATCGCGATCGCGTTTAAGATATCCTTCTTCAATCGCAGTCCGCCCAGATCGAGCTCAAATTTCTGCATGCCCATCGCGGTGAAATGGTTATGGGCGTCGACGAAGCCGGGAACGATCAGCGCGCCTTTGGCGTCGATCGTTTTTAATCCGGGAATCGTTTCGCTCGGCAGCGAAAGCGGGGCGCCGATCGCGCGGATTTTTCCGTTTTCGATCAGGAGCGCGCTTTCAACCGTTTCCGCGCCCGCCGCATTCATCGGATCGAAGCGTTTAATCCGTCCGTTTAGAATCAGTAGATTCCGTTCCATTTTTGTCCGCTATTGGTTGACCGGATCGAAGACCTGGCTTAGACCTTCGCCCAGCATATTGATACTCAGAATCGCCAGAAAGACGCCCAGGCCGGGGAAAACGCTGACCCACCAGGCGTTTTGCAGGAAAGTACGCCCGGCGTTGATCATCGAGCCCCATTCCGGCGTCAGCGGTTGCGCGCCGAGCCCTAAGTAACTCAGCGAGGATCCTTCCAGGATCGCGCTTCCGATCCCGAGCGTCGCCAGTACGATGACCGACTGGATGATATTCGGAAGGATATGGCGGAAGAGGATTCTCGCGTCGGAACAGCCGATCGTCCGCGCCGCGTCGATAAAATCCATTTCGCGCGTTTTCAGAACCGCGCTGCGCGCCATGCGCATGAATTGGGGAATCGTTCCGATCCCGACGGCGAGAATGACGTTATTGACGCCGGGGCCGAGGATCGCCATGATCGTCAGCGCTAAGAGAATTCCCGGAAAAGCCATCAGGACTTCGGTAATCCAACTGATCGCCGAGTCGATCCAACCGCCGTAGAAGCCGGCGAATATCCCCATGACCGTTCCGGCGCACATTCCGATCACCATCGCTGAAAGCCCGATTACGAGCGAAACGCGTCCGCCGAAGACGAAACGCGACCAGATATCGCGTCCTAACTTGTCCGTCCCCATCCAGTGGTTCGCGCTTGGGGGCATAAACGAGGCGCGGGGGTCGGCTTTGTTGACGTCGTCGGTAGCGAGGAGCGGAGCTAAAACGGCGATGAAAATCGTGACGCTGAGGAGGGTCAAACCGACGACGAAATTGAAATTGGTGATTAACTGGCGCGCGCGGTTCGGGCGCGGGTTCGGTTTATCGCGGTAAATTCGTTTAATTTCGTTCATCCGAGCCTCACGCGCGGGTCGACGACAGCGTAAAAAATATCGGTAATCGTGTTAACGACGACGTAAATTGCCGCGAGGACGGTGACGGTTCCCTGGATAAGCGGAAAATCCTGATTCTTTATACCGAGGACGGCGAGTCCGCCGATCCCCTGACGCGCGAAGATCGATTCGATAACGACCGATCCGGCTAAGATATAGACGAGCTGAATCGAGATCGCGGTTACGGTCGGGATCAGGACGTTCGGCAATATGTGCTTCATGAGGATCCCGGGGCGGCTCAACCCTTTCGACTTCGCGAGGTTCGGATAAAGTTTATTCGTTTCCTCAATAACGGCGTTTCGGACGATTCGCGCCAGCCAGAAGATTTCGCCGAGCGCCAGCGAAACGGCGGGAAGGATCAGCCCGCGCGGATCGCCGGTTTTCGCGACCGCCGGGATCCATTTCAGATGAACCGAGAAGAGCAGGATCAGCAGCAGCGCGATAAAAAACGGCGGAATCGAAATGACCGAAAGGCTGATAAACGATAGGACGCGGTCAACGAGGGAATATTTCGTCGCCGCGCTGAAAATTCCGATCAGGATGCCGAAGATGGTGGAAATGGTCACCGTGATCAGCGCAAGCTGCAGCGTGTTGGGCAGCTGTTCCATGATCTGGTCGAAAACGGGACGGTTATTGCGGATACTCGTACCCATATCGCCGCGGACGAAACGTCCGAGATAATTTAGATACTGGAGAGGGATTGGGTCGTTGAAACCCAATTCCTCTCTCAGCGCTTCGATTCGTTCCGGCGACGTGGTCAGCCGGCCGACGATAACCTTAACCGGATCGCCGGGCATCACATGAATCATCAGAAAGGTCAGCACCGATACGCCGATCAGGATCGACAGCGAGGTCAGCAGTCTTCTACCTAAATAATTCCACATTTTCGGCTTTATTTGGCAAAGGTAACGTCGTAAAGAAGCGGATAACCTTCGGCGTCGAACATGAACCCTTCGACAGCGGCGTCGGCGACGTATAAATTCCCATAGGTATGAATCGGAATAACGAGGGCGTTTTCCATGATAATCGTTTGGGCTTCTTCGTAAAGCGCTTTCCGTTCTTCGGGATCGACCGTTTTCGGCGCTTCGGTCAGGATTTCATCGAGGCGCGCGTCCCGGAAACGCGTATAGGCCGAGCCGCCTTCAATATTCGAAGAAAGGAATATGTAACTCAGGACGGACGGATCGCGGCTGATCCAGCCCATGTTCAGGATGTTATGATCTCCCGCGGCGCCGACGGCCGAAATTCCGGCGTCGTCCATCGTCGTCAGGTTGACTTCGAATCCTGCGTCCTGAAGCGAGTAAGCCAATAGTTCCATGAATTGTTCTTCGTACGCCGGCAAGGCCGGATATTCGATCGTCAGTTTCCGTCCGTCTTTTTCGCGAATACCGTCGCCGTCGCTGTCGATCCAGCCGGCTTCTTCGAGAACGGCTTTGGCTTTTTCGAGATCGTACGGGTACATGTTGTCGGCGTCCGGATTGTAAGCCCAGGTCGACGGCGAGATAATGCTGAACGCCGGCTGGGTCAGTCCGAGGCTTGCCGCCGTCATGATCGCTTCCTGGTCTACGGCGTGATTCATTGCGATCCGTACGTTCAGATCGTCCGTCGGGAATTTTTCAGTATTGATCATCTGATGGGCGGGGACGCCGGGAGCGGCGAACGTAAAGATTTGGACGTTCGGATCGTCAACCATGCCGGCGGCGTCGACCGGAGAGGGATCCTGAACGATTTGGGCTTCGCCGGTCTGAAGCGCGATTAAACGGGTCGCGGTTTCGGGAAGGATTCGAAAAACGATTTCGTCCAGGTAAGCCGGGCCGCTGTGCGCCATGAAAGCCGGCGCGACGTTATAATCGGGATTTTTTTTGAGCGTGATGCTGTCCTGCTGCGCCCAGGAGTCGAAAATGAACGGACCGGTTCCGATGAAAGCCAGTTTGCCGCCGTCAAGATCGGCAATGGCGGCCGGAGAGGGGATCATCAGCCAAGCGCGCGACAGGTCCTGCAAAAATGTGGCGTTCGTCTCGCTGAACTTAACGATAACGGTCGCGTCGTCGACGACTTCGGTCTCAACATAAGCCGTCAGCAGCGCCGGCGCAGCCGATGACGGCGTTACCCCTTTTTGAGCGCGGTCAAGCGCGATTTTTACCGCTTCGGCGTTGAACGCGGTCCCGTCATGGAACTTCACGTCGCCGCGCAGTTTGAACGTGAATTCAGTCCCGTCCTCGTTCGCCGACCATTCGCTCGCCAAACCGGGGTACAGCTCGCCGTCCGGTCCGGAGAAAATCAACGGATCGTAAATATGCTGAATGACGAAATGTTCCGGGATGTAAACGCCTCCGGCAGGATCGAGCGTAAACGGTTCGACGGATAAACCGACGGTCAGCGTTCCGTTATCAGCCTGCGCGCTGACGGAACCGAAAGCTGCCAAAAACGCAAAAATGACAAGAACCAAGGCAGATTTGTTTTTCATAACGACGTACTCCTTCTTTAGGTGAGTTGCAATTACAGGTTTCGATTCGGATAACAGTACGGCGGAGGGGCAGCCGTTATCAACGTTCATTTCAGTCTTAAAAGAAAAACGAACGGACCGCCCAGCCGTAGAACCTAATACACGCGAGAAAATTCCGTTCGTCCGTTTTCGCCTCGGTCGGGACGTCAACCGAAGCTGGACGAGGCTGGAATCTCTCGCAAGATACACAGACAGCTATTCGAATAGAAGAAAATTCCGTTTCTCATACGTACAATTATAGAATGGTTTCGCTTGAATTGAATTCAATTTATTACAACTCGCGTGTTTCGAGCTGGAAACCTGCGAGTAAAAAACGCTTTGGGCGGGAGCCGGGAAACGTCTTCGAGGCGCTGGACGTTTGGAATCGGGATATCTATATATTTCCGTTCCCGGATGCCGCGCGCTAATATATAGCGTGAAAACGATTGCGGAAAGTTGAGCGGACGGGCAATTCTTGACCCGAATGTGTGAATCGGGTATAATAGCGCAATCGGGTCTACGAATAAGTGCGCGTCAATATTCATGCGACGAACGCCATATGAATAAAACAGCAGCGCATTTTTTTGTATCAAAATTAAATCCGATAAAAAACGCCGCGCCCGATCCAAGCGGATTCCGAACAGAATTCTTTCGGGCGGCTGCTTGTTTTGAGAGGAATTTTTATGGCGGGAAAATCACCGTTGATCGGTAAACGGATTTGCGTCACCGGAGGTCTGGGCTTTTTAGGTTCGTTCGTCGTCGATCGGCTTAAAGCGCGCGGCGTCGAAGATATTTTTATTCCCGCTTTTGAGGATTATAACCTTGTTGATCCGATCCATGTTAAACGCCTTCTCGCCGACGCGAAACCCGAAGTCATAATTCATTTAGCCGCCAACGTCGGCGGTATCGGCGCGAACCAGCTTCACGGCGCCGAATTTTTCTACGATAATCTGATGATGGGCGTTCAGTTAATGCATGAAGCGTGGCGATCCGGCGTCGGGAAGTTCGTTTCGATCGGGACGATCTGCGCATACCCGAAGTTTACGCCGATCCCGTTCCGGGAAGACGATTTATGGATGGGTTATCCGGAAGAGACGAACGCGCCGTACGGGTTGGCGAAAAAGATGCTCCTGGTTCAGGGTCAGGCTTATCGGCAGCAATACGGATTCAACGCTATTTACCTGCTTCCGGTCAATTTATACGGTCCGCGCGATAATTTCAGCCCGAAATCGTCTCACGTTATTCCGGCGCTGATCCTGAAATTTTACGAAGCGAAGGCCGCCGGAAAGCCCGAAGTTGTAATTTGGGGCGACGGTTCGCCGACGCGCGAGTTTATCTACGCCGACGACGCGGCGGAGGGGATCCTGCTCGCGACCGAGTTTTATAACGGCGCCGATCCGGTCAATATCGGTTCGGGCATGGAAATTTCGATCCGCGATCTGGCCGCGCTGATCGCGCGCGAAATCGGTTACGAAGGAAATCTCGTTTACGATACGACGAAACCGAACGGTCAGCCGCGGCGCGCGCTTGACGTTACCCGCGCCGAAAAGGAATTCGGTTTCCGCGCGTCGACCGATTTCGAAACCGGCTTGAAAAATACGATCCGATATTATATTGAGAATCGCGATCGGATTTTAGCGAAAGGTTAATCGATTTGGAGACGAGGAACGGCGATACGATTCCGGAAGTCACGATTCAACCGGCAAGCGGTTGGCGATTAATCGATTTGAGAGAGCTGACGCGCTATCGCGAGCTTATTTATTTCCTGAGCTGGCGCGACCTGAAGGTCCGTTATAAGCAAACGTTATTGGGCGTAGCCTGGGCGGTTGTCCAGCCGGTTATGACGATGGTCGTTTTCTCGATTTTTTTCGGGAATCTGGCCTCGGTTCCGTCCGACGGAATCCCGTATCCGCTTTTTTCGCTGGCAGGTCTGCTCCCTTGGCAGCTGTTTGAAAACGCGTTTCGCAGCGGCAGCAAATCGCTCGTCAGTAACCGCAACATGGTCACGAAGATTTATTTCCCGCGCGTCGTGCTGCCGGTTTCGAGCGTTTTATCGAGCGTCGCCGATTTTTTCGTGGCGTTCCCGATCCTGATCGCGATGATGATTTATTATGGTTATATGCCGAACGCTTACGCGCTGCTGCTGCCGTTTTACCTGCTCTTGACGGTGATTACGGCGTTCGGAGTGAGCTTATGGTTCTCAGCGCTGGATGTGCTGTACCGCGATATCGGGTATATTATTCCGTTTATTTCACAGCTTTGGATGTACCTGACGCCGATCGCGTACGGATCCGACCTGATTAAAAATCCGAAATGGCGGACAGTCTATCACCTGAACCCGATGGTCGGCGTCGTTAACGGTTTCCGGCGCGCCCTGTTGGGGACGTACGCCGAGATCCCTTGGCAGAGCTTGTTGTTTTCGCTGCTGATTTCGTTGGCGATCCTCGTGACCGGATTGGTTTACTTCCGTCGGATGGAACGGAATTTTGCGGACGTGATCTAACGGAGAAGCCATGACCAGTCGATATTCCGTTGATGTTAATAAAATCGGGAAGCGTTACCGGATCGGTTCCATGCCGACGATGTATCGGACGTTCCGCGAAACGATCAGCGAAAGGATCAAAAATTTCGGCCGCGCGAACGCAGGAACGGCGGAGGCGAATACATTCTGGGCGCTTCAGGACATTTCATTCAAAGTCGCAGAGGGTCAGGCGGTCGGAATTATCGGTCGAAACGGCGCCGGGAAATCGACGCTTTTGAAAATCTTATCGCGCGTGACCGATCCGACGGTCGGCCGGGCGAAAATTTACGGCCGCGTCGGTTCGCTCCTCGAAGTCGGAACCGGGTTCCATCCGGAGCTGACCGGCCGCGAAAATATTTTTCTGAACGGCGCGATTTTGGGAATGAAGAATAACGAGATCGCCGCCAAGTTAGACGAGATTATCGCGTTTTCGGAAGTAGAGCGTTTTATCGATACGCCGGTGAAACGTTATTCGAGCGGGATGTATTTGCGTTTGGCGTTCGCCGTCGCTGCCCATCTCGAACCGGAAGTCCTTGTTGTCGACGAGGTTCTGGCGGTCGGGGACGCGGAATTCCAGCGCAAGTGTCTGGGAAAGATGAGCGACGTCGCCAACGCCGGGCGGACGGTTCTTTTCGTTTCGCATAATATGTCTGCAATTTTGCGTTTGACGTCCGAGACGATCGTTTTGGATAAGGGCCGTCTGGCGATGCAGGCGCCGACGGCGGAAGCGGTCGATTATTATCTTTCGCATGGCTTTTCGCAAGGCGGCGAGCGCGTTTGGAAGGCGGGAGAGGTTCCGGCTGACGCGGCGCCGTTTAAACCGCTCGCGTTGAAAATTATTAATTCGCAGGGAAGCGTCGCCGATACCGTTCGCTCAACGGACGAATTTTCGATCGATTTTACCTATCGCTTGGACGACGCGATTACGGGGCTGAGGGTCGGGTTTTACCTGATTTCTACGCGCGGCGAATTCGTTTTTACTTCGTTCGACGTTGACGATCCGGAAAAATTTGAAAAATTTTCGACGCGGAGCGCGGGCGTCTATCGGAGCCGCTGCGTTGTACCGGCGAATTTATTGAACGAGGGACGGTTCGTCGTCGGCGTAAACGCCAGTACGTTCCGAATTAAGCGTTACTTCCATGACGAACATGCGCTGACGTTTAACGTTGACGGAACCGGCGCGCCGGGAACGCAATGGGCGGAGGCGCGAACGGGTTTAGTCCGTCCGAAATTGGATTGGGAAATTGAGGTTGAAACATGTCGATCGGGTATAAACAGTTAATTACGCGGTTTTTAGGCGAAATTCCGCTTACGGCCGAATTTTATTTTCAATTAAAGAACAATAGCGAGCCGGGAACGCGTTTTTCGCTGAAAAATTTGAAGGCGCGGCTTCCGAAGATGTTGGAAGAACTCGAGGCCAACCGAAAGAAGATCGAAAATCCGAAAAAAATTCTAATCTTTACCTCGCTTCACTATTGGATCGAGGAAGCGGCGACGTTGGCGCTGTATTTCGCGGCGCAGGGACACCAGGTAACGTTCGGATATCTTCCTTACGCGGATTGGAAGAATCCGGTTAATAAATTTGACGTTCGGAAACAGGATTTATATACGAAAAAGGTTCTCGAGGGCGCTGAAAAATTCATGACGATTCATTCGTTCATGCCGGCGTTCCCGATGTATAAATCGTTTCCGGAGGAAATCGCTTCGATCGCGTCCGAAATTTCGATCTATGACGCGCAGTACACGCTCCAAGTTGAAGAGATCGACACGGAAAATCAGCTGTACAAGATGCGCCGGGAGCGGAACGAGACGTTTGCCAAGCTGTTGTATAACTGGATCCAGGCGAACCGTCCGGATCAGATGATTATCCCGAACGGCACGATTCAGGAGATGGGCGTCGCCTATCGGATCGCGAAATGGCTGGAGATTCCGGTTTCGACCTACGAATTCGGCGAACAGCGCAAGCGTATCTGGATCGCGCAGAACCGTGAAGTCATGCGCCAGGAAACGGACGATCTTTGGGCGGTGCGGAAGGACGTTTCGGCGAGCGACGCCGAACTTGAAAAAGTGCGCGCGATGTTCAGCGCGCGGCAAAAGGCCGATCTTTGGGAAAATTTCTCGCGCCGCTGGCAGGGGGCTGAGCGCGTCGGACAGGAAAAAATCCGCGCCGAACTCGGTTTGGACGACCGTCCGATCGTTTTCCTGGCGACGAACGTCCTCGGCGATTCGCTGACGCTCGGACGCCAGACTTTTTCGCGCAACATGGCGGAATGGATCGAACGGACGATTCAATACTTCCTGGAACGGACCGACGCTCAGCTCGTCATCCGCGTTCATCCCGGCGAGCAGTTCACGCACGGTACGTCGATGGTCGATGTGGTCGAGGCGCTTTGCCCAAGCCTGCCGCCGCATATTCACCTGATTACGCCGACCGACAAGACGAATTCATACGATCTTGTCGATATTGCGACGGTCGGCCTGGTTTATACGACGACGATGGGGCTTGAGATGGCGATGAGCGGCGTTCCGGTCGTCGTCGCCGGCCAGACGCATTACCGCGGGCGCGGCTTTACTTACGACCCGAACAATTGGGTCACGTATTATAAAATGGTCAGTTCGATCCTCAACGAACCGGAGAAAGCCGTTCTGACGGAGGATCAGGTACGTATGGCATGGTCGTACGCTTATTCGTTCTTCTTTGAATACCCGCGGCCGTTCCCGTGGCACCTTGTGCGCATGTGGGACGATTACGACAAGCGTCCGTTCTCTTACGTCCTCAGCCCCGAAGGTCAAGCGGAATATGACGAATCGTTCCGTTATCTTTTGGGCGAACCGATGGACTGGGAAAAGATCTTGAAGCTTCAAACCGACGAAGGAGCGTGACGCGCATGGAATCGAAGGATGACGTCCGGGCATTTTACGATCGGATCGGTTGGAAGCTCGAATCGGACGGGTTTTATCAGAACGCCAGGTACGAGGATCTTCGTCCGGTTTCGGCGGAATATATTCATCAGTGCCATTTGCGCGTTACGCCGTATTTAGCGCAGGGCGGGACGTATCTGATGGATCTCGGCTGCGGTCCGATTCAATATCCTGAGTATCTGACGTATTCGGAAAATTACGAGTTCCGCGTCTGCTGCGATATTTCGCTGACAGCGTTGCAGGAAGCGCGCAAGCGAATCGGCGGTCACGGCTTATTCGTCGTCGGCGACGCCGCGAACCTGCCGTTCGCTCCCGGGACGATCGACGGCGTTGTCTCGCTGCATACGCTGCATCACTTGGACCTGGACGATCAGCGCGCGGCTTGGGGCGAAATCTGGCGCGTCCTGAAAGCGGGCGGAGTCGCCGCCGTCGTCAACGGCTGGACGGAATCGAAACTGATGAAGCGCTGGC